>JBDSBS010000001.1:0-2972 GCA_039921435.1 Planctomycetota bacterium
GAACATGAACGCCAACGAGGTCATCGCCAACCGTGCCGCGGAGCTGCTCGGCGAACCACGTGGCACGAAGGCGGTGCACCCCAACGATCACGTCAACCTCGGTCAGTCCAGCAACGACGTGATGCCCTCGGCAGTGCAGCTCGCGGCAGTGACGCTCGGCGAGCAGCGCCTGCTTCCCGCGCTCGCGGCGACGGTCGCGCGGTTTCACGAACTGGCCGACACGCACTGGGACCTGATCCGGGACGGCCGTACGCACCTGATGCAGGCGATGCCGATTCGCTTCGGCCAGCAGTTTCGCGGCGCCGCGTTGCACCTTGCCGCGGCTCGCCGACGGCTCGTCGCCGCCATCGAGGAGTGTCGCGCGCTGCCGCTCGGTGGCACGGCGGTCGGCACCGGCGTCAATGCGCCACCGGGATTCGCGGCCGCCATCTGCGCCGCGATCCGCGCCGACACGGGCCTCGCCGTGCACGAGACCGACGAGCACCTGGCGGCGCAAGGTTGCCTCGATGCGCTGACCGTGCTAGCGGCGACGATGGGCACCGCCGCGACGACGCTCTACAAGCTCGTCAACGACCTGCGCTGGCAGGCGTCGAGCGCGTTCATGGAGATCGAACTACCGCAGTTGCAGCCGGGCAGTTCGATCATGCCGGGCAAGATCAACCCGGTGGCGTGCGAAGCCCTGTTGATGGTCTGCGCGCAGGTGCAAGGCAACGTCGGGGTCGTTGCCTTCGCGAACTCGCAAGGCCAGTTCGAGCTCAACACGATGATCCCTGTCGTCGCGAGGAACGTGCTCGAGTCGCTCGACTTGCTCACCGGCGCGAACATCACGCTGCGAGAACACTGCCTCGACGGCCTGCGCATCGGCGCGGCCGCCGGCCAGTCGGTGGCCGGCAATGCGATGCTCGCCACGGCGCTGGCACCCCACATCGGCTACGACGCCGCGGCGAAGATCGCCAGACGCGCGGCGCTCGAGCACCGCAGCGTGCTCGAAGTGGCTCGCGAGGCGACGGATCTCGACCCCGTGCGCCTACGGGAGCTGCTCGATCCGGCGCAACTGTGCGGCGAACTCGGGCGCGAAGGGCCGCGCGTCTGAGTCGCGCGGCCTGCCTGGTCGCGGTCATGCGGGCGGCAGCAGCAGTTCGATCGGGTGGCGGACCGGCAAGGTGCGGCCGGTTCTTCGCAGATGGCTGTCGATCTGCATCATGCACCCGGGGTTGCCCGTGACGATCAGATCGACCTTCGCCGCGAGCAGGCTTTCGACCTTGCGCCGACCAATCTCGGCGGCGAGCTCGCCGTGCAGCAGATTGTAGACGCCGGCCGAGCCGCAGCAGTCCTCGGGCTTGTCGTGCTTCACGAGTTCGAGTCCGGGCACCTGGGCCAGCAGCGCGCGCGGTTGGGCGCGGACGCCTTGCCCGTGGCAGAGGTGGCACGGATCGTCGTAGCCCGCTCGCGGGCGCTGTTCGGCTGGCTTCGCCGTGAGCCCGACCTCGGCCAAGAACTCGCAGATGTCGCGGCACTTGCTCGCGAACGCGGCGCCATCGGCTGTGCCGAGCAGGTGGCCGTACTCCTTCATGGCGCAGCCGCAACCCGCCGAGTTGTTGACGGCCAAATCGGCATCGGCGAATGCCGCGACGTTGGCGCGCGCCAGGACGCGGGCGCGGTCGGGCTGGCCCGCGTGCACGAGCAGCGCGCCACAGCAGCCCTGTGCTTGCGGCACGGACACGTCGAAGCCGTTCGCCAGCAGCACTTGTAGCGTGGCGCGGTTGACGCGGCCGAACATCTGCTCCATGACGCAGCCCGTGAACAGCGCCACGCGCACGCCGCGCCGCGCCACGCCGGGCGGGGGCACGTGCAGGCCTGTGGTCAACGCGCGCCGCTCGCGGTGCGGTGGCACCGGCGGGGCGAGCTTCGCCATCGCGGTCGGTACCATTCGCAGCGTCGTCGCGAGCCAGCGCAGGCCAAGTGCTTCGCTGGTGCGCAGCAAGAAGAACGCGGCGCGCAACCGGTGTTGCCTGGCGACCACGTGCCAGAGCAGCGTGCGCAGCAGCCAGGCCTGCAGGCCGCGCGAGGGTTGCTTCTGTTCGAGTTCGCCGCGCACCGTCTCGAGGATCTCGCCGTAGCGCACGCCCGAGGGACAGGCAGTCTCGCAAGCCCGGCAGTCGAGGCAACGGTCGAGGAACGGACGGATCGCTCGAGGGTCTTCGACGCGGCCCTCGGCGAGCGCGCGCATCAGGTAGATGCGGCCGCGCGGTGAATCGGCCTCGACGCCGAGCACCTGGTAGGTCGGGCACACCGGTAGGCAAAGGCCACAGTGAACGCAACCGAGCGAGCGCTTGTAGGCGGCCAGATCGATGCCCGGTGACACAGGCTGGGTGGGCGTCGTCATCGCGCGGGGCTCAGACGAAGACACCGTGTGGGTCCAGTGCGTGCTTCGGGCCCTTGGCGAGACGTTCTTGGCCAGCATCGAGTGGCGTGCCGCGGCCCCCGCGTGCAGGCGCGCCGAGCGCGATGCAAGCCTGCACGGGCAACTTCGGCAGAGCCGCCAACAACGCGTCGGTTGCGGTTGGCGACGGCAGTGCGACCTCGAAGCGCCCGCCGCCGTGCAGCGAGAACGGGGCGTCGGCAAGGATCGCCGCGAGCAGCGCAGGCAAGCGGCTCGGCAAGACGATGCCTGTGAGAACCTCACCACCTCCGGTGGTCTGCAGGTGCAGACGATCGAACGCCGGGGCTTCGGGCCGCGCGTGTTGGCGCACGATCGCATCGACGAACGAAGGGCGCCCGACGATGCGCCCGGCCAACGTGAAGTCGGCCGTGAAACGTTGCAGATGCAGCGCCGCTGGCGGCACGGTCAGGTCGCGCAGTTGGCGAAACAACGACAAGGCGCCGTCTCGATTGAGACCCGTGCGCGCAAACCAGGCCTCGGCGCGCGGCCGCGGCCGCAGCTTGAGGTGCAGCAACGTCGCCGCGAAGAG
>JBDSBS010000002.1:0-5157 GCA_039921435.1 Planctomycetota bacterium
CATCGCGCTGCGCGATCCGCAGACCCTGCACGCCTGGCCCGTGCAGTCGCAGCACGCACACGCGCGGGTGCTGCGCATCGACACTGAGGTGGCCAAGGCATTGCCCGGCGTGCGGGCGGTGCTCACCGCTGCGTCCGTGCCAGGGGCGCAGAGTATTGGCCCCGTTCGCCACGACGAGCCGCTGTTCCCGAGCGAGGTCTGCTACCACGGCCAGCCCATCTGCTGGGTGATCGCCGACACCGAAGCTGCAGCGCGCGCGACGGCGGCTCGGGTGGTGGTCACCTACGAAGAACTGTCTGCCGTGCTGACGATCCAGCAAGCTCTCGCAGCCGACTCGTGGCTCACCGAGCCGCAGACCATCGAGACCGGGCGCCCCGACGACGAGCTCGCGGCTTGCGAACATCGGCTCGCCGGCGAATTGCACATCGGCGGTCAGGAGCACTTCTACCTCGAGATGCAGTGTGCGTTGGCGCAGCGGGACAGCTCGGGTGGCTTCGTCGTGCAGTCGTCGACGCAGCATCCCACCGAGACCCAGCAGACGGTCGCGCACGTGCTCGGCGTGCCCGCGCACCGGGTCGTCTGCGAGTCGTTGCGCATGGGCGGCGCGTTTGGTGGCAAGGAGTCCCAGGCCAACCAATTTGCTGCGATCGCGGCGCTCGGTTGCCTCGCCACGGATCGCCCCGTGGTCGTGCGCCTCGACCGCCGCCGGGACCTGACGATCACGGGCAAGCGGCACCCGTTCTTGGCTCGCTACGAAGTCGGCTTCGCGGCCGACGGTGGTCTGCGCGCGCTGCGCGTCGAGCTGATCAGTAATGGCGGCTACAGCCTCGATCTCAGCAATGCGATCATGGGCCGCGCGCTGTTTCACATCGACAACTGCTACCGCATTCCGCACCTGCGCGTGCGCGGCCGCGTGGCGCGCACGCACCTGCCGTCGAACACGGCGATGCGCGGCTTTGGTGCGCCGCAGGCGATGGTGGTCATCGAAGAGATCATTGATGGCATCGCGCGCACCTTGGGTGTGCCGGTCGAGCAGGTGCGCGAGCGCAACTTCTATCGGGCCGGCGACTGTACGCACTACGGCCAGGAGGTTCGCGATGCGGAGCGCATCGCCCGCATCTGGCGCGGGCTGCTCGTCTCGAGTGACTTCGGTGAACGGCAGGGCGCGATCGCTGCATGGAACGCGCAGAGCCTGCACAGCAAGCGCGGGTTGGCCATCACGCCCGTGAAGTTCGGCATCTCGTTCACGACGACGTTCCTCAACCAAGCGGGAGCCCTGGTGCTCGTCTACCGCGACGGCAGCGTGCAGGTCAATCACGGTGGCACCGAGATGGGGCAGGGGCTGCACACGAAGGTGCTCGTCATCGCGGCACAGGCGCTCGGGGTGCCCGAAGCCAGCATCCGGCTCATGCCGACGCGCACCGACAAGGTGCCCAACACGTCGGCCACGGCGGCGTCGAGTGGCAGCGACCTGAACGGCGAGGCGGTGCGGCGTGCGTGTGCCGAGATCCGCGGCCGCCTCGTGCCGATCGCGAGTGCCCTGCTGGGCTGTGCCGACGACGAGGTGCAGTTCGCAGAAGGCGTCGTGCGCGGCGTTGGCCGCGAGGTGCCGTTCGCAGAGGTCGTCGAGCGTGCCTATCAGCAGCGCTTGCCGCTGTTCGCGACGGGCTACTACGCGACGCCGGGCATCTGGTTCGACGCCCAGAAAGGCCGCGGCCAACCGTTCCACTACTTCGCCTATGGTGCAGCGACAGCCGAGGTCGAGGTCGACGGTTTCACAGGGCAATACGCGCTGCGCGCCGTGCACATCCTGCACGACGTCGGCGACTCGCTGGCACCTCTCATCGATCGCGGTCAGATCGAGGGTGGGTTTCTGCAAGGCGCCGGCTGGTTGACTTGCGAAGAGCTGGTGTTCGGCGAGAACGGCGCACTGCAGTCGCGCGGTGCGTCGACCTACAAGTTGCCCGGCATCGGCGAGTGCCCCGAGGTGTTCGTCGTCAACACGCTTGCGCGCGCGAGCGAGCCAAGTGTCGTGCACGGCAGCAAGGCCACCGGGGAACCGCCGCTGATGCTCGCCATCGCGGTGCGGGAGGCTCTGCGTGATGCGATCGCGGCGTTTGGTGGCGAGGGGCTGGTGCTACTCGCGTGCCCAGCGACGCCCGAAGCGGTGTTCTGGGCCCTGCAGGGGCGGGCGGGCGAGGGTGCCAAGTCCGCACTCACCCCGACGCGCGTCGAACGATCTTAGCTTGCGGTGCGGTGCGCGGTCTACTTCGCCGCGCCCGAGCTAGCGACCGCCAGATCGGCCGCCAGCCAGTACGCGATCGTCTCGAGCAGGAGGGGTCGCTTCACCGGCTTGGTCAAGAACGCCTCGCAGCCGGCCATGAGGCAGCGTTCGCGATCGCCCTGCATTGCGTGCGCTGTCACGGCGAGGATCGGCTTGCGGAAGCCTGCTGTGCGCAATTGCGACGTGGCCTCGTAGCCGTCCAGCACGGGCATCTGGATGTCCATGAGCACGATGTCGAAGTGGGGCGGCACGTTGCCTTCGCCCGGCAGCAGCAGGTCGATCGCGATCTGCCGTGGTCGGCGACGACACCTCCCGGCCAGCCTTCTTCAGTAGATGCACCATCAGCCGCTGGTTGTCGGGACAGTCTTCGACGAGTAGCCCGCGCCCGCGCAGCCGCCCATCATGGACGCAAGTTGTTGCGAGATTCGCGAGACCGAGGCCGGTGCCGCCGTGGCGCCGCGTCATGCTGCCATGGACTTGTCGGAACGGTTGGAAGAGGCGGGCCTGTTCGGCCGGCTCGATGCCACAGCCGGTGTCGACGACACGAAAGGAGACGCGATTGGCTTCGTCGTTGAAGGCCAGCTCGAGCCGCACTTCGCCGCGGTCGGTGAACTTGACGGCGTTGCCCAGCAGGTTGGCGAGGATCTGGCGCAGCCGCATCGGGTCGGCCAGGATCTCGGCAGGCACGTCGTCGTCGATCCGGCAGTGGAACCGCAGTCCCTTCTTCGTCGCCTGCGTGGAGAACATCTGTTCGACGTCGCGCGCGATCTCGCGCGGTGACACGCTCGTACGTTCCAGGTGCAGACCTTCGGCCTCGAGCTTGGCCAGACCGAGGATGTCGCTGAGCAAGGTCAGCAGGTGTTGGCCGCTGCGGCGGATGGTCTCGGTGAAGTCGAGCCGCTGGGCCTCGCCGGTGGCTGGATCGAGCAGCAGGTCGGCGAAGCCGAGCAGCGCGTTGAGCGGCGTGCGCAGCTCGTGGCTCATGTTGGCCAAGAAGCGGCTCTTGGTCAGGTTGGCCGCCTCGGCCCGCCTGCTCGCATCGCGCAACTGCTCGTTGGTGAGTTCGAGTCGTCGGTTGTGGTCGGCCAGAACGCGGCGCACGGTGTGATCGCGGCGCAGTTCCATCATAATGATGCCGACGCCGACCAGCACCAGAAGGAACGCGAACAGACCAAGCGCAGCGAGGCGGCGTCCCAGGATCGAGTACAGCCATGGGCTGGCTCCGTAGTCGACTCCGAGCACGGCTATGACTCGGCCCTGTGGGTCGTGGATCGGTGAGTAGGCGCTGACCCCCACTGCGACACCGTGCGCATGGCGCTGTAGTCGCTCGAGAGTGCGTCGAGCGACATGGTCCCGGCGAAGACGAAGGCGACCGCGAAGTAGACAGCGGCCGAGATGCCGACGGCGAGGAACGTGCCCTTCGGGATACTGCGGCCGGCGTCTTGCAGGTCGCCCGACATGTTGACGCCCTGCGTGAAGCCGGTCACCGCGGGGAAGAAGATCGCGAAGATCACCCAGAACGGAACGTCGCCCTGGCGCGTCCACGACGCCGCGAAGTGCTCGTCCGAGAAGTGCGTCGCGCCACCGACGAAGAACGACACGATCGCGGCCGCGAGCACGGCCATGGCGACGTACTGGCAGCGCGTCGCCCAATCGGAACCTGCCCAGGCGAGCACGAACAGGCCCGCGACGGCGGCTGCGGCGATCGCCTGCGGCAGCCATGCCTCCGTGCCGGGCACGAGTGCCGCGGTCGCTTCGCCAAAGCCGATTGCGTAGAACGCGATCGACACCGCCTGCGACAGGAACAGCACCGAGCCCAGTGCGCCGCCGAATGCGGGACCGAGCGTGCGCGAGATGACGTAGTAGTCGCCGCTGGGCTTGACGCGCAGGCTCGTCGCGATGGCCGACAGCGAGATGCTGGTCAGCACCGAGATCGTGTTGGCGATGGCGATGATCAGCAGCGCCTTGCCGAGACCGGCACTGCCGACGACGTAGCCCGTGCGCAGGAACAGGATGATGCCGAGGATCGTCAGGAGGCTCGGGGTGAAGACGCCGGCGAAGGTGCCGAGACGAACGGGCGCGGATGCGGCCTTGGGGGATGGAGTCTGGCTCATGCTGGCGGCAGGGCGATGCAGGCGACGGTGCTACGGCCCACCACGTTGCCGCTCCGCAAGCCAGGTCGCGAGTCCGGGATCGCTCTCGAGCAGGTCGTCGACGCCACAGAAGTACAACCGCTTGCCGTCGCCGATCCGGAAGGTCCGGCCCGCGAGTTGGAGGCGATCCCCGCGCGCGCACAACAGCGGTTGGTGTACGGTCAACACGATCAGCGGCGCTTCGTGCAGCTGCCGACACAGGTAGCCGCCGGGCAGGGTATGGCCTTCGCCGCGCAGCACGAACAAGCGGCGCGCAGGGTCTTCGGCGAGGCACGTGTTGATGGCCGTCGCGGTCTCGTCGTCGCGCTCCGCGTACTGGTTGTTCGCGTTGAGGGTCCGCCAGTTCGTCTCAGTGGAGCGCACTTCGACGCCCAGTTGCGCAGCGAGATCGAGCACGGACTGTTGAGCTTCTTGCACAGAGGGTTCGAATCCGAGAACGACGGGCTGGGCGCCAGCCATGGCTCGCAGCATGGCGCGCTGCGCCTCACGCAGCGGACCATCGGAGTGATGCATCTCGCCGAAAAGCACCAAGCGCGCGTTCCGGGCGGCATCGAGAAGTTCGTCGCGCGCCACTTCGTGCCAGGTCAGGTTCCGCATCGCGCTCTGCGCGGCGTCGTTCTGCGCGCGGTAGAGTTCTCGCCGTTGCTGCGACAGAGGGCGCGGGTCCCGCGCACCGCTGGCGATCGCCACCAGACGCGCCGCTGCCTCCTCGGCCCGGAA
>JBDSBS010000003.1:0-5108 GCA_039921435.1 Planctomycetota bacterium
CCGGCCGCACAGCTGCCGCTCGGGTGGAAGTTTATGTCGCAGCGGAAGCAGATCGCGAAGCGCCGCACGGGCGGCGAGCCAGTCGCTGGCGCCGCGCCGACGATGATGTTGTAGGTGCTCGTGTCGAGTGTGTTGAGCGCGTGGCTCGCCACCTGCATGTTGGCAGTGGCCTGGTTCGATAGGCTGAACACCAGCGTGCCCATGTTGACGTTGGCGCCGTTGAAGGTGACACCGTCGTAGACCTCGACGTCGAGCGCGGCCTGAAAGCCGTTTACGCCGAGCGGAGCGCCCCACGGCGCAACGACCTGCGTGATGCGCTGCACGGGCATGTTGGCCGGCATCTCGAACACGACGCCGGCGCTCTCGCCTTCGCACATTCCCGGGATGATGCTGACCGCGGTCAGTCCCGTCGGCGACACCGGCAACGTGTCGCGCTTCCAGAAGGTGCCGGGGCCCGGACAGCCTTGCGCCGCCGTGGTCGTGGTCAGAGCGGCGAAGAAAGCGAGGCTCGAGACGGCCAGGAGGCTATGCGGAACGTGCATGGTGTCAGGATAGAGGGGGACGAGGTCGGCCCGGTTGCTCAGGGCAGGGGCATGGTCGGTGTCCTCGCCAGCGCCGTCAAGCGGAGGAACCCACGAGCTCGACGAGTAGCGTCGCGGTGCCGTTCTGCATCATGGGCAGTGCCCGGCAGCCCCGGTAGCATCCGGGCCCGATGTTGCGCCTCGTTTCGCTGTGCGGAATCGTCGTCATGCTGGCGATCTGCTTTGCCTTCTCGAAGAATCGCCGCGCCATCTCGTGGCGGCTCGTCGGGGTCGGGCTCGTGCTGCAGGCGATCCTCGGCTTCACGTTCCTCTACTGGGATGCGGGCAACGCGGCGCTGCGCAGCTGCGGCAACGGCGTCGAGTCGTTCTTGCAGTTGTCCAAGCGGGGCAGTGGGTTCGTCTTCAACGCGCTCGCCGATCCGCAGGTCGTGGCCGCTGGTCTGCCCGACAAGAGCCACGGCTTCATCTTCGCGTTCATGGTGCTGCCGACGCTGATCTTCTTCAGCAGCTTCATGGCCGTGCTCTACCACCTCGGCGTCATGCAGCAGGTCGTGCGCGGCATGGCGTGGGTCATGGTGCGCGTGCTGGGCACGTCGGGCAGCGAATCGCTGTCGGCCTGCGCCAACGTCTTCGTCGGCCAGACCGAGGCGCCGCTGCTCGTGCGGCCGTTCTTGAGCAAGATGACCATGAGCGAACTGCACGCGATCATGGTCGGCGGCTTTGCGACGATTGCCGGCGGCGTGTTCGCGCTCTACGTCGGCTTCGGCGTCGCCGCGGGGCACCTGATGGTGGCGAGCGTCATGGCGGTGCCGGCGGGACTCGTCTGCAGCAAAATGATGTGGCCCGAGACCGAACACAGCGAGACGCTCGGGCGCGTCGACAAGGTCGAGAGCGGCGGCTACGGCAACGTCATCGAAGCGGCCGCGGGCGGTGCCGGCGATGGCCTCAAGCTCGCGCTCAACGTCGGCGCCATGTTGATCGCGTTCTTGGGCCTGGTCGCCGTTCTCAACGCCGCGCTGGGCCTCGTCGCAACGGGACTCAGCGTGCAGTCGATCCTCGGCGTCGTGTTTTGGCCGATCGCGGCCGTGATGGGGGTGCCGACTGGCGAGATCAGTTCGCTGTCGCAGCTGCTCGGCACGAAGATCGTCGCCACCGAGCTGATCGCTTACAGCGACCTTGGCGAGATGATCAAGGCGGGTACCGTTTCGCCGCGCACGCAGATGATCGCGAGCTTCGCGCTGTGCGGCTTCGCAAACCTCGGCAGCGTCGCGATCCAGATCGGCGGCCTCGGCGCGATGGCTCCCGAACGACGCCCCGACCTGGCCAAGCTCGGCCTGCGCGCGATGTTCGCCGGTGCGTTGGCGACGTGCATGACGGCCTGTGTCGCCGGGGTCCTGGCCAGCGAGGTCGTGCGATGAGTGGGCCGGACAGTGAACTGCCATCGGCGGGTGAACTGCCATCGGCGGGTGAACTGCCAGCGGTGGGTGAACTGCCAGCGGTGGGTGAACTGGCTGCGGTGGGCGCTTCGTCGTCGTTCCTGTTGCAGCGCCTCGGCGCCGAGTATGTGGCCTCGCTGCAGCTCTGCCTCGTGCTCGGCAGCGGGCTCAAGGACTTTGCGCGCCACGTCGCAGATGCCGTGATGGTGCCCTTTGCGCAGATTCCGGGTTGGCCCTCGCCACACGTGCAGGGTCACGGTGCATCGCTGGTGTGCGGCACCGTCGCTGGAACGGCCGTTGCGTGTTTGACCGGGCGCGTGCATCTCTACGAAGGTTGGCGGCCCACCGAAGTCGTGCGCGCCGTGCGCACGCTGCGGCACTGTGGCGTGCCGAACTTCCTGCTGACCAACGCGGCTGGCGGCATCGCCGACGACCTGTCGGCCGGCGACCTCATGCTGCTGACCGACCACCTCAACTTGACGGGGGCCTCGCCGCTGATCGGTCCGCACGAAGCTGCCTTCGGACCGCGCTTCCCGGACCAGACGCGCGTCTACTCGGCCAAGCTGCGGGGCTTGCTGATGCGTTCGGATGCGGAGCTGCGGCCCGGTGTCTACGCGGGTCTGTTGGGCCCGTCGTACGAGACGCCGGCGGAAGTGCGCATGTTGAAGACGCTGGGCGCCGATGCGGTCGGTATGAGCACCGTGCACGAAGCGATCGCGCTGAATGCGATGGGCGCCGAAGTCGCCGGCCTGTCGCTGATCACCAACTTGGCCGCCGGGATCTCGGCGCAGCCGCTGTCGCACGACGAAGTGGTCGCCGCCGGCACGCAGGCCGCCTCGACGCTCGAGGCTCTCGTCAGAGACTTGTGCAGCCGCCTGTCTCTATGACTACGGGTCTCGAGATCAGGCCGTACCGACCAGGCGACGAAGACGCGATCTTGCGCACGTTCAACCAGGTGTTCCGCGAAGTGTGTGGTGCGAGCTACGTCGACCGCACGCTCGAGCAGTGGCGCTGGGCCTACTTGCAGAACCCGACCGGTCACCGCATCTCGCTGGCGATCGCGCCCGATGGTTCGATCGCGTCACAGTACGCGGGCATGCCAATGCTCGCCGATACGCCGTGGGGGGGCCTGCGGTTCGTGCACTGCGTCGACTCGATGACGCACCCGAATTGGCGGCAAGGGCTGCGCGCGAAGAGCCTGTTCGTCGAGACGTGCATGCCGTTCTGGGACCACAGCAAGCGCATCGGCGATGCGTTGTTCTACGGCTTCCCCGTCGACGCCGCGTTCCGCATCGGCCAGCGCTACCTCAAGTACGTGGAGATGTGCACGATCGACTACCTGATCCGCGATCGCGGCTTGCAGCCGATCGCGATGCCCGCGGGCATCGAGGTCGAACGGGTGCGCAACGTGCCGCCCGATCTTGGCTCGCTCTACGAGGTCGTGCGCCACGAAAAGAAGTGTCTCGTGCGCCGCGACTATCGCTACCTGCTATGGCGCTACGTCGAGAACCCGGCGCGTGCCGATTACGAGCTCTGGACCGCGCGGCGCAGCGGGCAGCTGTGTGGCCTTCTCGTGCTCGCTCCCGAGAAGGGATTGGCTCCCGACTCGGCGACGATCGTCGACTGGCTCGCATTCGAAGGTGATGCGGCGACCAGCGAAGCCTTGCTGGCCACGGCGACTCGGCGGCAACGGGAGTGCGGCAAGGAACGATTGTTGGCCGTGTTCCCCAAGTGGTCGAGTGAGTGGCAAGACCTGTGCGCGCGCGGCTTCGAGCCCGTGCCGTCGTCGACGTGGATGCAGCGCCGGCTCATCCACAACATCTGCATTCCGCAGCTGACCGCCGAGTTCTTGGCGGAGTCGTGGTGGTTCACGCTCGGCGACAGCGACCTCGCGTAGCTGTGATCACACGCTCGAGCTGCTGGGCTCGGGGCGACTCTGGTGACCAGAATGACCCGACGGGGGCTTGGGCACTCCGCTCACCCTTCCCCTGCACCGCTGCCTCGGATAAGGGAAGCGCCCCGATGCTGTCATCCGCCATCCTGCTGGGCCCCCAGCGGCACGTGCCGATCGTGCGCGCGGCCGTGGAGACCCTCGTGCCCGAGGCCCGCTCGGGCCCGCTCGCAGTGGTCACCGCTGGATGGGAAGAGCGGGAGTCCGAAGAGCAGGAACTGCGCGAACACGTGCAGCGCCCATTGCACAACCTCGCGATCTGGGAACGCGTCGAGCGCATCTTCGAGCGCGACCCCGAACTGCTCGAGGCCATGCGCCAGCGCCACGATCGGCTGCGTTCGGTCCAGGAGCGGTATCGTCTGCGCCTCCAGGGGCTCATCGGCGCGACCGCTGAGTTGCTGCGGCGCGAAGGAGACCCAGCCGTGCTCGATCCCGAGCGGCAGGAGAGCATGTCGATGCTGCGCCAGCTCGACGACCAGCACGTCGCGCGCATCGCCGAGATCCACCGCGAGTTCGAGGTGCTCTGGCGGCCGCACGACCGCACCTCCGTGGTGCGCGAGAAGCTCGAGATCTCGCGGCGGCTACGCGATGCCTCCTGCCTGATGATCGCCGGCGGCCATGTGTCGGTGCTGCTGCACCGCCTGCGCCTGTTCGATGTCTTTGGCCTCTGGGGCGATCGACCCGTAATCGCCTGGTCGGCCGGGGCGATGGTGTTGACGCAGCGCATCGTGCTGTTCCACGACTCGCCGTCGCAGGGCAACTCGGACACCGAGGTCATGGAAGCGGGGTTTGGCCTCGTGCCCGATGTGGTGGCGCTGCCGCACGCCAAGCAGCGTCTGCAGACCGAGGACGCACTGCGTGTGCAGATGTTCGCGCGCCGGTTCGCGCCCGCGAGTTGTGCGTTGCTCGACCGGGGTTCGCGCCTCGATTGGCGAGGTGGCCGCTGGCAGGCCTTGCCCGGCACGCGCAGGCTAGTCGAAGACGGCTCGGTGGTGGAGGCGCGACCATGAGCGACGTGCTGCTCGACATCGCAGCCGCCGTTGCCGAAGGTGACGACGCCTTGGAAGAACTGATTGCGCGGACTGAGTTCCCGCACGTGCGCGGCCGATCGGTGACGTTCGTGTTCCGCGGCGACGCCCAGGAAGTGACGCTGCACCACTGGATCCACGGCTTGCCCGG
>JBDSBS010000004.1:0-3364 GCA_039921435.1 Planctomycetota bacterium
CCCGTTCGGTAACTTCGGAAATCACAGTTGTGACTCAAGAAGTCACGCCAAGAGGGTGTGACTACAGTCGACCGACGCACTCCCCGATTCCCAACGAACACTGGCGCCGGAGCGACGCTGCTCGGCACCACCGAGCCTCGGCTCGCCGAGACGGTCCGCCGCGGCCACGTCACGCCGCCACCGCCGATCGTCGCAGGCAGACGCCTTTGGTCCGCCGACCAGCTTCTCCAAGCCGCCGCGGCTCTTGGCCTGCTGACCGACGAGCTACGCGCAGAGCTCGCTGCGGAGGTGGCACATGGTTAGGCCCCACGCCACCAGCCGCATCGAATGGGAGCACGTCGTCCAGCTCGCGGCGACCATCGTCCGCAGCTACAGCACGTCGGTAACGTTGCGCCAGCTCTTCTACAGGTTGGTCGCCGCTCAAGAGCTGCCCAACACGAACAGCGCGTACAAGACCCTGTCGTCGAAGACGGCGGAGGCGCGCCGCACGCGCAGTTTCCCAGACCTGATCGACCGCGGCCGGAAGATCCACCGTCGGCAATCCTGGTCGTCGCCAACCGAGATCCTCACTGCGGCCCGCAACGGCTACCGCCGCGACCGAACCGAGGGTCAGGACGTGTCTCTCTACATCGGCGTTGAGAAGGCGGGCATGGTCGTCCAGCTCGAAGCCTGGTTCGGAGACATGGGCATCCCGATCCTCGCGTTGGGCGGCTACTCCTCGCAGACGTACATCAAGGACATCGCCGATGACGTGTCCGAGTTCGACCGCCCAGCGGTGTTGCTCTACGGCGGGGACTTCGACTCCAGCGGAGAAGACATCGACCGCGACTTCGTCGATCGCGGCGACTGCTGGGCGCAGGTAGTGCGGGTGGCGCTCACCAATGAGCAGGTGCAGGAGTACGAGCTTCCAATCAACGAGGGTAAGGAAACCGACTCGCGATCAGCAGCCTTCGTTGCTCGTCACGGCTCGCTCATGCAAGTCGAGCTGGACGCCCTGCCCCCCGAAACGCTGCGGGCTCTCTTCCAGGCTGCCCTGGACGAGTTCTGGGACCCAGACGCATACGAGACGGTTCTCGAACGCGAGGCCAACGAGCGCAAGCACCTGTCGAAGGCGGTGGCGGCCGCTGGGAAGGGCCGAGGATGATCCTCACGTTGGGATCGATCGAGCGGTCCGTGTCCGTTTGCGACGAGGCAGCCCCGTGAACGAGAGTGCTGCCGCAGCCCACAGGGCGTCCCATCTCGACAGCGTCATTGCCTACGTGAAGCACGGACACCGGGTTGTCCCGCTCCACGAGGTGATGACCGGCGGGAGCTGCTCGTGCATGAACCGAAACAACAGCTGCCCCGCGCCCAACGGCAAGGACTCGACCGGGAAGCACCCGCGTCACGAGAACTGGCTGACAAACCTGATCGAGGACGAGTCCTCGGCAACGAAAGCCTGGGGCCGCTACCCGACCGCGAACGCCGGACTCTGCCCGCATCACGACGAGATCGTACTGGACATCGATCCCCGCCACGGCGGGGATGAGACGTTCAAGAAGCTCGTCGCCGTAGTCGGCGAGCCTGTCGGCCCGTGCGCGATCACTGGCGGCGGCGGCCACCACTACTGGCTGAAACTGCCCGCCGATGTCGACATCAAGGTCGCCACCAGCGCGATCAACAGGAAGCTGAAGGAGATCGGACCTGGTATCGATCTTCGCACCAGCAGGAACCAAGTCGTCGCCCCGCCTTCGATGCACAGGTCGGGTCGCCGCTACCAGTGGCTGCAAGGGCGCTCGATCATCGAGTGCGAGCCCGTCGTGCCCAGCGACGCATGGCTGCGGGAATTGGGATTGCTGAGCGATGACACTTCGTCTCCGCACGGCAAGCAGTCGGATGCGCCCAACGACGACGATCTAGCCCGCGCGGAGTGGGGACTGCTACACCAACGCCTACTTCACCCCGACCGGGGCTACGACGCTTGGCTTCGCGTTGGAGCGGCTCTGAAGCCACTCGGCGAGCACGGGCTGCGACTGTGGATCGAGTCCTCGCGACCTTCAAAGGACTTCGACGAAGCCGAGATCCGGCGCAAGTGGCCCGGCATCACCGGCAGCAGCATTGCCTCGCTGTTCGGGATGTTCGACGACGCCGACCCGGATTGGCGCCATCGCTGCGCAGACGCAACGCAACCGAAACCCAGAGCCGAATTGCCGACCGGTGACGCACTTGGAACCTCACGCCAGACGGTAACCGCCGATCGAGCTCCCTGGCCCGAGCCGATGCCGGATGCTGCATTCCGTGGTCTCGGCGGGGACTTCATCCGCCTCGTGGAGGCGGAAACCGAAGCAGACCGGCACGCACTCCTGATTCAGTTCCTCGTCTTCTTCGGCAACTGCATCGGGCGCTCTCCCTACCTGATGGTCGGAGCCACACGCCACGGCACGAACCTCTTCACGGTCATCTGCGGAGCATCGTCGCGCGGACGCAAAGGGACGTCAGAAGCCGAGTGCCGCCGGATGATGCGTCTGGTCGACGAGGCGTGGACCACGGGCAACATCTGCAGCGGGCTGTCGAGCGGCGAGGGGCTGATCGACGCGGTCCGAGATCCGCGCGACGGCCCACCCGACAAGAAGGGCAAGCCGACTGTGATACCCGGGGTCACCGACAAGCGCTGCATGATCAGCGAGGGCGAGTTCGCTCGCGTGCTCGCGCAGGTCGCTCGCGAGGGAAACGTGCTGTCGAGCATCCTGCGCCAGGCGTGGGACGGAGACAGCCTCCGAACGATGGTCCGTGGCAACCCGGCACGAGCCACCGACCCGCATGTTTCACTCGTCGCCCACGTGACCCAGTTCGAGTTGCTGGCACGCATGAGCGAGACCGACCTGTTCAACGGGCTCGGCAACCGCTTTCTCTGGTGCTGCAGCCGTCGCACCAAAAAGCTCCCTTTTGGCGGCAACGTCAATCACGCGGGCATCGAGCATCTCGCCTCGCAACTAAAGGGCGCCATGTCTGCAGCTCGCCGGACGTCCCGTCTGGGCTTCACGGCGGCCGGCACCGATTACTGGGCCGAGGCGTACATCGCGATCAGCGTCGATCGCCCAGGCATGTGGGGTGCAATGACAGCTCGCGCCGAGGCTCAGGTGCTGAGGCTGGGCATGCTGTACGCGCTGCTCGATTCCCAGTCGATCATCGACGCCAGTCACCTCGAATCGGCGCGGGCGGTCTGGGACTACTGCGACGCGTCCGTTGCCTACCTCTTCGGCAACAAGCTCGGGAACGTTGTCGCAGACAAGCTCTACGGCGCCATCAAGGCCTCCGGAACTGAAGGCATCTCGCGGACGAAACTGAGCGCCGCACTCGGTCGGAACACGGCGGCGGCAGCCAT
>JBDSBS010000005.1:0-3142 GCA_039921435.1 Planctomycetota bacterium
ACGGTGCTGTTGCGCGGCGAGACCGGCACCGGCAAGGAGGTCGTGGCGAGAGCCTTGCACGAACTGTCGCGGCGCACCAAGGGTCCCTTCGTGCCCGTCAACTGCGCGGCGATTCCGGAGCAGCTCATGGAGAGCATGCTGTTCGGTCACGAGAAGGGCTCGTTCACGGGTGCTCTGCAGGCACGCCGCGGCCACTTCGAAGAAGCGCACGGTGGCACGATCTTCCTCGACGAGATCGGCGACATGGCGATCGAGTTGCAGGCCAAGATCCTGCGCGTGCTGCAGGATCGTGTGGTGATGCCGATCGGCGGCCGTCGGCAGATTCGCGTCGACGTGCGCATCTTGGCCGCGACGCACCAGGATCTCGAACGCATGGTGCGCGAGGGTCGCTTCCGCGAAGACCTCTACTACCGGCTGCGCGAGCTGGAGATCGTGCTGCCGCCGCTGCGAGAACGGCGCGAGGACGTGCGCGGCATGGCGACTCGCTTTCTCACCGAAGCCGCCGAGGAGCTCGGCTACGACGAGGTGCCGGGGCTGTCGCCCGATGCCGAGGCGCGACTGGCCACCGAACAGTGGCGCGGCAACATCCGCGAACTGCGGCACGTGCTGAAGGGCGCGGCATTGCGCTCCGGTGGGACCGTGATTCGCGAAGCACATCTCGATCTCGACCGTCGCCTCGAACCGAAGTCGAATGCGTCATCGGCGTCCGTCGTGCCCGCAAGCCAGCCAGAACCGGAGGAGGGGACAACGTGGAAGGAGCGTCTCGAGGCGCAGGAGAAGGAGGCGCTCCAACGCACGCTCGCCGAAGCCGGCGGCAACCTGACGCGCGCTGCTGAGCTGTTTGGCGTGCCCCGCACGACGTATCGGGAGAAGCTCGTGCGGCACGGCCTGTTGGAGGCCTGATCGTCTCGCGGTGGCGGCGTTCGCGCCTCATCGCACGCTGCCAAGACCCGGGCCGCGATCGGTCGGTTTGCGATGATCGAGCGATACTCCAACTGCGATCGTCGCTACCTTCCTGCCCCTTGCCTTCCCGTCCTTCCGATTCCACCGCCAACCTGACCGTCATTGGCGACGTGCACCGTTGGTGGCGCAACGGCGACTCGACCTTCCTCGAGCGAACGCGGCCCGATCTCGCACTCTTCGTCGGCGACCTCGGCGACGAGGATGTCGAGATCGCGAGAGTGATCGCTGCACTGCCGGGGCCGAAGGCCGTGATTCTCGGCAACCACGATGCGTGGCAGAGTTTTGGTCGAAAGACGAGCACCGAGAAGCTGCGCGAGATCCTGTCGGTGCTCGGCGAGGACCACATCGCCTATGCCGTGCGCGAAGTGCCGCGAGCGGGCGTGTCGATTGTCGGCGCCAGGCCGTTCTCGTGGGGCGGTCAGAGCCTGCGCAGCCCCGAGCTCTACGACGAGATCTACGGCATCCACACGATGCGGCAATCGGCGGCGGCGATCGTCGACGCGGCGCGCAATGCCCAGCACCGCGACATCGTCATCCTCGCGCACAACGGCCCAATCGGTCTCGGCTCGGAAACGACCGACATCTTCGGCAAGGACTTCGGCAAGCCCGGCGGCGACTGGGGCGACCGCGACCTCGCACTCGCGATCCAACGCATCGAGGGTACTGGCATGCGGGTGCGCGCCGTCATTGCGGGCCACATGCACCACCGGGTGGCGCACCCGCGCGGCGCCGAGCGCATTCGCTTCGTGCGGCGCGACGACACCCTGTTCTTGAACGCCGCCTACGTGCCTCGCGTGCGGCAGACCGACAGCGGCGACGAGTTGTCGTACTTCCTGCGCACGCAGTGGAGCGGCGGACAGTGCCTCGCAGTCGAGGAAGTCTGGGTCGACGTGCACGGCAACGAGCGCGAGGTCTCTGTGCCGGGCGTCGTCGAGATCGACGGGCTCGCACCTGTGGTCGACGAAACGCAGGAGTGAGTCGCTCGCGCGGACTCAGTTCTTCTTGGCCGCTGCGGCCACCCTCTCGACTTCGCGCCAGACGCGCAGCAGGTTCCCCGACCAGATCTTGGCGATCTGTTGCTCGGTGTAGCCGCGCCCAACAAGTTCGCGCGTGACGTTGCGGCTCTCGCTGGCATCGTTCCAGCCGTCGATGCCGCCGCCGCCGTCGAAGTCGGAGCCGATGCCGACGTGGTCGATGCCGGCGATCTTCACGGCGTGATCGATGTGGTCGACGAAGTCGTGCACGTTGGCCTTCGGGTACTTGGCGTCGATGGCCGGCATGCCGTCTTGGAACTTCTTCCAGCGCTTCTCGCGCTCTTCGGGGGTCGGCGCTGGTTCGGTCTCGGACCTGGCCGCGCGGCCGACACCACACTCCGCCTGCCACGCGCGCACTGCCGCGGTGCGACCACCGTCGGACTTGACGAAGTCCGCCAGCGCCACGCACTGCACGACACCGCCCTTCGCGGCGATCGCGCGCAGCTGTTCGTCGTCGAGGTTGCGTGCGTGGTCGTTGACTGCACGCGCGCCCGAATGCGAGGCGATGACGGGTGCTTTGCTCAGTACCACAGCCTGCATCATCGTGTTGCGACTGCTGTGCGACACGTCGACCATGATTCCGACGCGGTTCAGTTCGGCGATCGCTTTCTTGCCGAGTTCGCTGAGGCCGTTGTGCAGCGGTTCTTCGGGCGTGTGCGAGTCGCCGAGCTGCGAGTGGCCGTTGTGCGCGATGCTCATGTAGCGCGCCCCACGCGCGTGGAACTGCTCGATCAGGGACAGGTCTTCGCCCATCGGGTAGCCGTTCTCGATGCCGATGCAGGCGATGAGTTTGCCTTCGGCGTGCAGGCGCTCCACCTCGTCGGGTGCCACGGCCAGCCCGATGGTGTCGCCGTGTAGCCGCACCATGCGGTGGATGGCGTCGAACTTGGCATTCGCCTCGGCCAGGGCTCGCTTGAAGCCGCCCCCGTTGAGCTGGCCCTGACCGACATAGACGATGAAGAACGCGCAGTCGTAGCCGCCCTCGCGCATCTTGGGGAAGTCGACCTGCTGGCTGCCGCGCACGGTCGGATCGAACCGCTTGCGGAACTCCTCGCGCGTGGCGGGATCCTCGGGCAAGGACTCGGGCGCGAGCTTGGCGTCGATATCCTTGTGCGTGTCGAGCGTGAGCACGCGCGCGTGGATCA
>JBDSBS010000006.1:0-6987 GCA_039921435.1 Planctomycetota bacterium
ACGGAGTGCCGTTGTCCGCGCTGGTGGCGGCGGCGCGCCAGAAGGACCCAGCCCAGAGGTTTGGCGAGCTCGAGGGCCCCGGCGACCGCTGGCAACGCATCGCCCGTTGCATGGCGCGCCTCGCGGACGCACTGGCAGCGGCGCACGAACGCGGCGTGCTGCATCGCGATCTCAAGCCGGGCAACGTGCTCGTGCGGTGCGATGGCACTCCGGTACTCGTCGACTTCGGTCTCGCCGCCGATGCCGAGGCGGCGCCGCGAATCCGGACGTGCGCGATGCAGCGCTCGTCGATCGGTACGCGGTGGAGATGCTCGCGGCGGAGGAAGGGAGCTACGAGCACGCCGAGGTCGTGGCGCAGTACGTGCGCAGGGTGGGTGGCGGTGCGCGCTTCGCGGCGGCGCTCGACGAGCGCCTCGCGAAGGACCTGCCAGCTGCCGAACTGGGTAGGTTGATGCGAGCTCGGCGCGTGCTGCAGCGCGAGTCGATCGCGGCTACAGCTGGCGAGCTACTGGATCAAAAGCTCGACGATGGGCATCGAGTCGGTGGTGACGTTTGGTGCCGCAGTGTGGCTCGAGAGGTTCCAGGCATACTGGTAGTTGGGCACACAGACTTCGGGTCCGATCCAGACGGCGCGGTTCGCAGTGGTCTCGATACCGAGCGTGTTGGACGGGCTCGGTGGCACGAGGTAGAGCCACTGGGCGGCGAGGCCGTTCTGGGAATAGGAGAGTGGGATCGGGATCGGTGCCATTGCTGCACCAGCCGGATCCACGAGGTAGGTGAACAGGCCGATCTCGGGGTTCACGAGCAGGTCGCAGCCGATGCCCGCCCCGACCAGCGCGAGCGGAAAGGGCAGCGGCACGCCGGGTGCGAATTGCTTCATGTCGGTCGACGGCACGAGCAGTGCGAGGGTGTTGGCTGGAGCCCCGGTCAGGGTGAAGTTGACCGTCGAGCCAGCGAGGTAGGTGCCACCTGTCGACGTCGATCCGACGACCGCCGTGCCGCAGCCGATGCCGGCGTTGGCGGCGCGACCCGTGGTCGCGGCAAAGGCGCGATCGGTGCTCCACGACGCGCCGGCCGAACGGCTGAAGACGAAGACTTCGACGCACAGGTTGGTGTTGCTGTTGGTGCCGAAGACGAACGGCGTCTGGAACGGCACCTCGGCCCACTGGCCCGTGCCGCGGTTGGCTGGCATCGCGGGGATGTTGACCGTCTGCTGGGGCAACACGAGTGCCTCGTCGCTGCCGATGTTGCTCGCCCACGTGGTGCTCAGCGAGCCAGGTGCGGCCGTCGTGCTCGAGCAGCGGATCTCGATGTCGGCTGTGAAGGCGGCGCGGTCCACGGTCGCAGCCGTCGGTCGGAAGCCGACGCCAAGGATCGTCGTGCCGGCGGCGAATGGGGCCGTGAAGACGAGTTGTGTGCGAGTGAGATTGCTGCCGAGCATCGAGGTGCTGCCGCGACCCCAAGCGCGTTCGTACTCGGGCGGGAACACGACCGAGGTCGTCTGGGCTGTGGCCATCGACGTCAGTAGCAGGGCGGAGACGGTGAGAAGTCTTGGGTGCATGGGTGCCATGGTTTGGAGTTGGATCCAGGATAGCAGCTGCGCTGGCCGGCAGGAGCACGGGGTCTGCTCGAGTCGACCGCCATGACGTGAGGTGATCGCGAGCGAGTTGCTTACTCCGTCGCGGCGGTGAGGTGGCCGAGTTCGACCGCAAGAAATGGAGTGTTGCCGCGCCGCGAATGGCTAGTTTTGGTCTCAGGAACACGACGATGAACCATGGCATGAGGCGGCGATTTGCGGCGGTACGCACGTGACTGGCAAACCCTTGGTACAGCACGATGCGCGCTGGCGCGCCGTTCTCGCGCGCGACGCTGCGGCGGACGGCACGTTCGTCTTCGCCGTGCGCACGACCCGGATCTACTGCCGACCTTCGTGCGGCGCACGACGGGCTCGGCCGGAGAACGTCGAGTTCCATGCCGATGGTGCCGCGGCGCAGCGGGCGGGATTTCGTGCCTGCAAGCGCTGCCGTCCGGACGCTGCTTCGTCGACGCAGCGACAGGCCGAGCTCGTCGCTGCCTTGTGTCGCCGCCTCGAGGCAGCGCACGCACCGTTGCGTTTGCGCGACCTAGCGGCGCATGCCGGCATGAGTCCGTTCCACGTGCAGCGATTGTTCAAGGCGGTCGTCGGCGTCACGCCGCGCGCCTACTCCGAAGCGCTGCGGCGGCGGCGTCTCCATGCTGCGCTCGGCTCGCGCCGTTCGGTGACAGCGGCGCAACATGCCGCGGGCTATGAGTCGAGCGGACACTTCTACGCGGACACCGGTCCCGGCCTCGGCATGACGCCTCGTGGCTATCGCGCGGGCGGTCTCGGCGAGCGGATCCAGTTTGCCATCGGCGAGTGTTCGTTGGGCGCGGTACTGGTGGCGGCGACGGCGCGCGGCGTGGCGGCTATCCTGATCGGCAGTGATGCGAACGAGCTCGCGCACGATCTGGAGCGGCGGTTTCCGAAGGCCGAGCTCGTCGGTGGTGATGCGGCGTTCGAACGGGTGGTCGCCGAGGTCACAGGTTTCGTCGATGGCGCGAGAACGGGCTTCGATTTGCCGCTCGACATCCGCGGCACCGTGTTTCAGCAACGGGTCTGGCAGGTATTGCGCGACGTGTCGGCGGGCCAGCGGGTGAGCTACGCCGAGGTCGCCGCGCGCCTCGGTGCACCGAGGGCAGCTCGCGCGGTTGCCCGAGCGTGTGCCGCGAACTCGCACGCGGTCGTGATCCCCTGCCATCGCGTGGTGCGTACGAACGGCGACGTGTCTGGATATCGCTTTGGTGTAGATCGCAAGCGCGCTCTGCTCGCGCGCGAACAGGTCCGCAGGACGTGAGTGCGTGATGCAGCAACCGCTGTTCGACTTCATGGCAGGGCCGTCCCGGCAAGATCTGGCGCCTGGCGCTGTGCTGCTGCGTGGATTCGCGCTGCCGGCGGCCGCGATGCTGCTCGACGATGTCGAGGCGGTTCTGCGAGCGGCGCCGTTCCGTCACATGACGACGCCTGGAGGTCACCGCATGTCGGTTGCGATGAGCAACTGCGGCGCACTGGGCTGGATCACCGATGGGCGTGGCTATCGCTACGAGCGCATCGACCCTGCTAGCGGCCTGCCGTGGCCTGCGATGCCTGGGTCGCTGGCGCGATTGGCGGCAGCCGCTGCCAACGAAGCCGGCTACGGCGGGTTCGTTCCCGACGCGTGTCTCGTGAATCGCTACGAACCCGGTGCGCGCATGACGCTGCACCAGGACAAGAACGAGCGCGATGTGTCGCAGCCGATCGTGTCGGTGTCGCTGGGGTTGCCGGTGGTCTTCTTGTTCGGTGGCTTGCAGCGGGCGGAACGAGCGCAGCGTGTTCCGTTGGTGCACGGGGACGTCGTCGTGTGGGGTGGGCCCGCGCGCCTGTGCTTTCACGGGGTTCTGCCGCTGCGCGAAGGCGCGCGGGGGGCGACCGGGCGGTTTCGCATCAACCTCACATTCCGCTGCGCCCGCTGACAGCGGTGCTGAGGCATCAAAGCTGGCTCAGGACGTCTTCGAGAGTCGTGGCGTCGAGCAGGGTGTCGGTGCAGCGGTCGAGGGCGGCAACCGTCGCGGACTCGAGGCGGGTCGTGAATTCGGCGGGCAACTGGCCAAAGCGCTTCCGCAGCAGCAGAGAGATGACGTGGATGCGGCCGCGTGCTTCACCGCGTGCTTCACCAAGCGCCTCACCTTCCTTCTTCAATCTCGCGGCCGTGTTCACGATTCGTCGCCTCGTAGGTTGATGGGAAGCCGTGTTCGTTGCCGCGCCGATCGCGGATCGACGTAGAATATCCCCATCAATCGAAAACGTCCTCGATCGACTTGCCATCGAGCACGAGCTCGGTCCAGAGTTCGAGATCGGCAATCGTTGCAGATTCGAGCCGCGCGGTGACTGCGGTAGGCAGGGGACCGAAGCGCTTCCTCAGTAGCTGCGAGAGCACATGGGCGCGGCCACGCGCCTCACCACGCGCCTCACCGCGCGCCTCACCGCGCGCCTCGCCTTCCTTCTTGAGTCTCTCCGCAGTGCTCATGATCGTCTCCTCGGGTCGTTGCAGAATGCGTTCGAAGGCCGCGTGCAGAGCCTCGGCCGGAACCTTGGTCACATGTAGAGCATACCAGCCGATCTGTGCGATCGCTTCGTAACCGATCGGGGGGCCTGGCTCGCGATCCGTGCCACGGAGGAATTCTGCCCAGCGGTCGAGTGCCGCGAGCGTCTGGGGGACATCGAGGTAGCGCAAGAACCGCAGGCACAGCAGCGTGACCGTGGCGAGCGGCGTCAGGCCCCGGCGGCACAAGCTGCGTTCGCTGCATGCCGACAGGTCGTCGAGGAAGAACCGGATGTGTGGTTGCACAAAGGCGAGGGCTGCCGCTGCCGGAGCATCGAGGCCGGCGAGGTGTGGATGTGCCCTCGGCACAGCAGGCCAAGGCGTGCGCCCGTGGTAGAGCACGATCGGCACGACGAGGAACGACGCGTCGGAGCGCTGGCTGCGGGCGCCAGTCGCCAGCAGCACGCTGTAGCAAGCAACTTGGTCGTGCAGTCCGCGGTCGGGGTAGCTCTTGTGCTCGGAAAGCACGTAGGCGAGGCGTCGGTTGCCACGCAGCCTCACGGTGAACAACGGGTCGGTCACGTGTCGCCGCAACTGCTGACCGTGGATCTGCTCCGGTGCTGCGGCCAGTGTCTCCCAGTCGATGGCGGCGTTGAGAGCCTTGGGCAGGCAGGAGCGCAACCAGCCTGCGGCATGGTGCGGTTGGTGGAACGTGAAGTGAAACAATCGATCGTGCGACGTGCCCATGAACCTCCTTCGCGAGTGGCGCCACATCTCTGGCACGGACACCTGCAACTTCTGTCAAAATCCGCGAAGGTCGTTGCGCGAGCCGACCGGGCGCAGCGCCAATGCAGGTAGGCTTGCGGGCGCGACGAAGGCGCAGATTCCGTGACGAATCGCGCCGTCGCGGCGATTGTGGTCGTTCGCCCTCAACCGCCATGCACGCCGAGCACCTCTTCGAACAGTTCCGCCGCACGCGCGAACCGGCGCGGCTCGGCGAAGTGTTTGACCTGTGCGCCGACGACCTGTTCGCGGTGGCGCTGCACCTGTGCCGCGACCGGGCAGCCGCCGAGGACCTCGTGCAGTCGACGTTCTTGGTCGCGATCGAACGCGCCGACCGCTACACGGTTGGGCGGCCGCTGCGGCCGTGGTTGCTGGGCATCCTGCACCGCGAAGCGAAGCGGCAGCGTCGGCATGCGCGTCGTGTGCCCGAGGCGGAACGGCTGTCCGTGCGCGACGAAGCCCAGCCGCCGGCTGTGATCCTGGCCGAGGAGACCGTGAATGCCGTGAAGACCGCGCTCGGTGACGTGCCGCAGCCGTACCGCGACGTGCTCGAACTGCACCTCGTGCAGTCGCTGGCGCCGGTCGTCATCGCCGAACAGTTGCAGCGCTCACCGGGCGCGGTGCGCACGCAGCTGTGGCGCGGACTCGAGCTGTTGCGGCGCTTGTTGCCGAAGGGACTCGCGGTCGGTCTCGCGGCAGGGCTCGGTTCACGGCAGGCGTTGGCGGCGGTGCGGGCGCGTGTCGTGCACGCGGCGAGTTCGAAGGTCGTGGGCGCAGGCGTAGGGGTCGGTGTGGTTGCCGGAGCTCTGGTCATGAAGAAGGTGCTGCTCGGGATCGCGGTCGTGTTGGCGCTGGCGGTCGTGTGGTGGCAATCGCCGCCAGCGACGGTCTCACCGCTTGCACCGCGGTCGTCGCTGTTACCGGAGGTGGTGGCCGATGTCGACGTTGCGGCCGCGAACGCGGAGTCGGCTGGCGGCGCGAGCGAGTTGCGCACCAAGGTTGTCGAAGGAGCACCGCCTACCGTTCTACCAGGGCCCGAAGTGGCGCCGCCCGCCGCGCTCTCGGTAACGGCGCAGGTTCTCGTCCTCGACGGCGGGGGCAATCCCGTCGCGGACGCAGAGGTGTGCGTCTACGAACGCGCGCGCCGAGGCCAGGATGGGCAGGGGGAAGTCACCGACGAGCGGCGCAGCTCGGAGCCGCGACAACGTGTGCTGACGAACAGCCTCGGCCGCGCAGATGTGACGATCGACGGGCCGCTGCTGATCTCGGCGCGCAAGCAGGATGTCGGCTGGTCTGGAGACGTTCGCGCGCAACCGGACGCCGCCGAGCTGCGCGACGAATGGCGTCTCGTGCTGTTGCCCACGGCGACGTTGCGCGGCGTCGGGTTGTTGCCCGATGGAGCGCCCGCCATTGGCGCGCGGGTCACGGGCTACAACTCGAACGGATTGAAGGCCATGACGGGAGACCTTCCGCCCATGCGGACCGACCGCGAGGGCCGGTTCGCGTGCGATGTCCTGGTCGGCTTGGACTTCCAGATGCGCGCCAGCCTCGACGGACGGTACGCCGAACGCGAGGTCGTGCCGGAGTTGCACGCGGGTCAGCAGTACGAGTTGACGCTGCGATTCCCTGGCGCGTACTCGGTGCGGGGCGTGCTGCTCGATGCCGACGACCGCGCGCTGCAAGGCAAGGTCTACCTGGTCGGCGCCGAACGCGAGGACTCGTTCCGTTCCAATTGGCAGACCCAGAGCGACGGCGAAGGTCGGTTCGAGATCCTGCTCACGAGAGGCGGCGCGTTCGAACTGCTCGGTGGGGTCGAGGGTCAGACCTCAGCACAGGTCACACTCGTGCTCGACGACGCGCGGCCGCGCCAGCAGGTGACATTACACACGGCGCCGTTCGTCGCAGTCGCCGGCAAGGTCGTCGACGAACATGGCGCACCGTGCGCTGGCATGCACGTGGGCCTCGCCTACGTCGTCGAGCGCGATTGGCTGCACGAGCGGCGATCCAACCTGCACGGCATCATGCCGCGCGGGCCTTTGGCCGCGGACGGCACATTCCATTTTCTGGCGCCCGCTGGATACCGCTACCAGCTCGCCTGCCAGCCAGT
>JBDSBS010000007.1:0-4794 GCA_039921435.1 Planctomycetota bacterium
GGGGTCTCCACGGGGCCGAGTTTGAGATTGTGAACGCTGACTCCCGAGCGGTAGAGACGACTGCGCAGGCCTTCCAGGTAGCGAGTCAATGCACCCTTGGCAGCTCCGTACGTGTAGTTGCGCGGCCTTCCCCGTTCGCCGGCGACCGAAGTGATTGCCGCGAGATGACCGTGGCCCTGCGACTCGAAGTGGTTCGCGAGCGGGATGAGCAGCGACACGGCGCTGACGAAGTTCGTGCCGATGATCTTGCTGGCGTAGCCGAAGTCGCGCTCGCTGCGTTCTTGATCGCCGAGATAGCCATGCGCAATCAGGGCTTGGTCGAGTCCGCTCAACACTTCGATGGCGCGCAACACGCGAGCTTCTGCCTGGTCGAACTCATCCAGGTCGCAGGTCTCGTGGCCGACGACCGCGTCGCCGAGTGCTTCGAGCAGTGTTTGCAGCTTCTGCGGGTCGCGGCCGACCAGGTAGAGGCGGTCACCTCGCGCGGCGCAGATCGCGGCAACCTCGGCGGCGATCGCAGATGTTGCCCCGAGGATCAGGGTCTTGCTTGTCATGCGGCTACCGTAGGGGCATGCGCTGCGCGAAACAGGCCAACCGCCATCAGTGCGAACGGGGCAAAACTCGAGGCAGCGACTCTTGCAAGGAGGAGAAGGGCTTCGGCGGCACAAACCTCGCGGCGCTCGCGGCGCCCGGCCTCGTTGACAGCGGGTGGTACTTCATGAATTGTTGCGACATGCAAGTAGAGCCACGGCGCTTGGTCTGCGCGCAACCGGAGGCGGGCCATGCACGCCCCGTCTGGTGCGAAGGCAACGCCCCAACTTCCGTCGCTGGCGCGCATCTGAGTCCAGTGGGATTTCGATAGAGCATTGTCGACCCGCGATCTTGCCTGGACTCCAAACCGAGTCCAGCTCAGGGTCGGGGTCGCTGAAGCCGGGCAGCACAACACATGACGACGAAGTCAGCGCCTGATTCGACAGCCGGCGGCCGCGCGTTGTCGATCGTCGCTGCCAGCCACAATCCGGGCAAGGTCGCGGAACTTCGATGCCTGCTCGAACCGCTGGGGTTGGTCGTGGTTGCCGCCGCCGACTCAGGCGTGCCCGTGCCTGACGAAACCGCGGACACGTTCATAGGCAATGCCAAGCTGAAGGCGGAGGCGGCAATGCGCGCGACAGGACTGCCGGCAATCGCCGACGACGCGGGCCTCGAGGTGGCAAGTCTCGGCGGCGCTCCGGGCGTGCATTCCGCAAGATGGGGAGGGTCGAGTCGAGACTTTCGCATAGCGATCCAGCGAGTGCTGGAAGCGATGAAGGCGGCTGACGGTTGCCGCGACCGAGCTGCCTCGCTGACTTGTGGGTTGTGTGTGTGTTGGCCCGACGGCCGCATCTACTTGGCCGAGGGTCGCCTGCAAGGTCACATCGCGACGCAGCCCCGAGGCCGGGCAGGCAACGGCTACGACCCGATCTTCGTTCCACTTGGATTCGCTGCGACGCTGGCCGAGGCGCCGCCAATGGATCCACCAGTCATGCCGCATCGGCTCGCAGCGTTTGCGCAGTTGCCAGACGGGGCTTTCTTGCATGAACGCTGAGGTTCACGGTGACCCGCTCGCCGGCACCACCGCAGTTGTTTCCGGCGGCAGTTCCGGCATCGGGTTGGCAACTGCACGGCTGCTGGCGCATGGCGGTTGCCGCGTGGCACTGTTGGCCCGAGATCGTGGCCGACTCGATCGCGCGGTGCAGACGATTCGCGGGGAAGTAGCTTCGGCGGTGGCGACCGCGCACTCCTGCGACGTCACCGACAGCGACGCGGTCCGGCGAGCTGTCGCACAGATCGTCGACAAGCACGGCGGCATCGACTCGCTGGTCAACTGCGCTGGTTTCGACCGCGACTTCGCGCGCATCATGACAGCCGACGCACAGCCCTCGGCCATCGAGGATCTCGAGCGGGTCATCGACACCGACCTGTTGGGAACCGCGCGGCTGACGTTCTGTGTCGAGCCGCTGCTGCGCGTGCGAGGTCGCGGCACGATCGTCAACTTGGCGGCGACGCCACTTCTGGACCGCAGGCCGGACCACCTGATCTATCAGGTCGCACGTTCCGGCGTCGTGACCTTGACCGAGGTGTTGGCCCGGCAGCATCGGGCAGCCGCAATCGAAGGGGTGCGTGCGTACTGCGTGGCGCTGGGGAACGTCTTCAACCCGAGCACCTTCGCGGGGATGTCACCGACAGTCCGCAAGATGGCCGACGACGAGGGTTGGCTCGATTCGTTTGTGCACGTGGCCCCGACGATCGTGGCATTGTTGTCGGGCCGGCTCGTTCGCGCGGACGGCGCATTGCTGCGAGTCGACGTCGGCACGGTGCGTGAACTGTTCCAAGAGATGAACCTGGACTGCGCGCCGTTCTCGCCTCCGCGTGCGAACGGCTGATGCCACCGCGGCGAAGTCACTTCGACGTTCCAGATGCGGAGTCCGGTCTCTGCGCCCGAAACCTGTCCATCAGCGCGCTGTACTCGAGATCATCCGCCATCAGCGAGGCGCCAGGCAATATCGCGGTCTCCGCGCATAAAATGGCCTCGCTCTCCACGACGAGGCGAAGGTGCGCGATCAGGCGCTCGCGGACCATGCCCAACCGATCCCGATCCGGAGTCTCGTCGCCTGCGACTGCGTGGAGATACTCGACGGCGCCGAGGTAGGCGGCGTTCGATCGCGTGAACGTACTGAAACAAGAGGTCTTCGACTGGGGTGCTCTCGTCCATCGCGCCGTCCATCGTAGACCCGGTGGCTCGAATCGGAACCGGGCGTTGGCCCGAGGGCGCCATATTGCTTCGATGGCAGGACGGGCTGGGCAAGCAACTGGGCGAGCCGTGCGAGTTGCGTGCGCACGCACGCTGCCTCGCGCTAACGTCAGTCCGCCGCGATCTCGACCACTTTGCCATGCTCGACGTGCCAACGGCGTGTCAGACGCACGGTGTCGAGCATGCGCCGGTCGTGGGTGACGAGCAGCACCGTGCCGTCGAACGACTCGAGCGCTTGCTCCAACTGTTCGATCGCTTCGAGATCGAGGTGGTTGGTCGGCTCGTCGAGCACCAGCAGATTGACTCCGCGCGCTTGCAGCAACGCCAGTGCTACGCGCGTGCGTTCGCCGGGCGACAGCGACGCCGCGGAGCGATCGACGAACGCCGAGCCGATACCGAACTTCGCGAGCAGCGTGCGCACCTCCGAGGTGCTCCAGTCGGGCACGAAGCTCGCAAACACGTCGCCCGTCGCGGCGTCGCTGACGAACGTGGCGCGGGCCTGATCCACTTCGCCGATCACCACGCCCGAGCCGAGCGTCACCGTGCCCGTGCTCGGCACGAGCCGCCCGAGCAGCAGCGCCAACAACGTGCTCTTGCCGCCCCCGTTCGGTCCGGTGATCGCGACGCGATCGCGCAGGTCGAGCTGTAGTAGGAGCGGACCGAGCTGGAAGGCTCCGCGCTGCACCGTGGCACCGCGCGCGACCGCGACGACATCGCCAGAACGAGGTGCCGCGGCGATCGTGAACTGCAGCTTCCACTCCTTGCGCGGCGCGCTGACTTCGCCGAGCCGTTCGATCAAGCGCTCGGTCTGCCGCACCTTCGCTGCCTGCTTCTCGGTCGCCTCGGTGCGGAACGCGCGGCCGATCTTGTCGCGATCGCGAGCTTTGCGCCGCGCGTTCTTGACACCCTTCTGCATCCACGCGCGTTGGCGTCGTGCTCGCGCCTCCAGCTCGCTGCGCCGGTCGGAGTAATCCGAGTACGCGTCGGCTGCATGCCGTCGCGCCGTCGCTCGTTCTTCGAGGTAGGCCTCGTAGCTGCCGCCGTAAACGGCGACGCGCTGCAGGCTGCGATCGATCTCGACGACCTTGGTCACCGTTCGCGTCAAGAACTCACGGTCGTGGCTGACCAGCACGGTCGGTGCCGCGAGCGACTGCACGAACTCCTCGAGGTGGTCGAGGCCGTCGATGTCGAGGTCGTTGGTCGGCTCGTCGAGCAGGAATGCGTCGTAGCGCGACAGCAGCAGTGCTGCGAGTCCAGCGCGAGCGGCCTGGCCGCCCGACAGTGCCGTCATCGGTAGATCGAGGTCGACGTCGAGGCCGAGTTCGGCGAGCACGGCCGCGGTGCGTTCCTCCAGGTCGGCGCCGCCGAGCGCGAGCCAGAGCTCGAGGGCGATGGAATACTGCACGTCGGCGCCGGGCTTGCCGTCGGCCATGGCGTGCGCCGATGCGTTCATGGCCACGTCGGCGGCAGTGACGCCCGTTCGACGCGACAGCAAGGTGCGCACACTCTCGCCGGGGATCCGGTCGGGTTCTTGTGCCAGATACCCGAGCGTTCCGGTCGACGGCGCTACCGACACGGTGCCTGCATCGGGTGGGCGCAGGCCAGCGAGAATGCGCAGCAGCGTCGACTTGCCGGTGCCGTTGGGACCGACCAGTCCGATCACGTCGCCGGGCGCCACCTCGAGGTCGAGCCCCGAGAACAGTTCGCGTGCGCCAAAGCTGGCGGCGAGGCCCTTGCAGGAGATGGTGACGCTCACGGGGTGCGCACCATGGCAATCGTGACGAGAATGGTCAACTCTCCCATGCCGCCAGCATCGTGTTCGGCACCCGGAGCCAACCGATGCACCACCTCTCCGACGCGAGCCAACCATGACCCTGGATCTGTCCCACTTTCCGCGCGTGCACCTCGCGCACCTGCCGACTCCCCTCGAGGAGCTGCAAGCGATCGGTCGCGAACTCGGCATGCGCGTGTTCGTCAAGCGCGACGACTGCACAGGCTTGGGA
>JBDSBS010000008.1:0-4617 GCA_039921435.1 Planctomycetota bacterium
ACGCCACGAACAGGTTCAACACGACCACCTCGCGGGCCGTGCGATCGCGGGCGAACGCTGCTTCGTCGGCCGGTAGGACGTCGCGAATCCGCGCTACCGCGTCGCGGATATCGGCCAAGGCCTTCGCCAACAGCAATCTATCGACCATTGCGTGATCCGTTGTGACCGGCCCGGACAAACCTGTCCTCGATCGGTTTCCAGTCGAGGTAGTCAAGCACTGCTCGCGCCTTCCGCTTCGCAAGTGCGTCGTGGTCCCGATCCAGCAGCACCTTCCCGTCGCGGAACACGCGGTAGGCCAGGCCGGGCGGGGCTTCGTCGAGCAGCGTCAGATCGACGGCGCGCCCCGCGGCGGCCTCGAGGCGACCGATGAGGTCGCCGAGTTCGAGCACCGTCAGCGGTGTCGTGAGGCCACCGATGGCGATGTCGACATCGCTGGCGGCGTGTTGAGTGCCGCGGGCGAACGAGCCGAACACCAAGGCGTAGCCGATGCGCGGGTCCGCTGTCACGATCTGCCGCAAGTGGTCATACACGAGCCTCAGTCTAGCGGCTATCGGAACGGCGTCGACACCGTGTGGCGACTCGCACCGCGTTACCGCCACGCGCCTTGCGAGTACATGCGGCTACCATGCCCCGTCTCCGCCGCACGCTCTGCGCATTCGGAGCCCTCGTCGCCCTGGCCGTGCCCGTCGCCACGCAATGTGCACCCGTGTGGACCGCGGGTGGCGCCGTCGCCGGGGTCGGGGGAGGGTCCTCCGGAACCCCCTTCGTCTACGCCATGACTTCGTGGGATCCCGATGGCGCTGGCCCAGCCCCGCCGGTGATCGTCGCCGGCGGCGACTTCACGGTCGCGGGCGGCGTGCTGGCCAAGAACATCGCGTCGTTCGACGCCACAACCGGTGCGTGGTCGGCCCTCGGGTCCGGGCTCAATGGTGCCGTGCGTGCACTCGTCAGGCTGCCCAACGGTGATCTAGTCGCAGCCGGGTACTTCACGATGGCCGGCAGCGTCGCCGCCCATGGCGTGGCGCGCTGGGATGGAACGACGTGGTCCGCGCTCGGCACCGGACTCGGCAACCCCGTGCACGCGCTGGCCGTGCTGCCGAACGGCAACGTCGTCGCCGGCGGTGGCTTCACCGTGTTCGGCGGCGCGGTGGCCAGTTTCATCGCCCAGTGGGACGGGACCTCGTGGTCGCCGCTCGGCGTCGGCGTCGACAGCGGAGTGTTCGCGCTGACGACGTTGCCCAACGGCGACCTCATCGCCGGCGGGGAGTTCCACTCGGCTGGTTCGGTGGCGGCACGCGGTGTGGCGCGATGGGACGGCACGTTCTGGTCGGCCATGGGGCCTGGGCTCTACGACAACGTCTACGGACTCGCGACGCTGCCGAGTGGCAACGTGCTGGCCGTTGGCTCCTTCGTGCCGGATGGCGTGCTGGAGTGGAACGGTGCCGCGTGGTCCCCGGCGGGCACGCCGGCAATGCCGGGACAGTTGGGCACTGTCGGCGTCTTGCGCAGCGTGGTTGCCTTGCCCAACGGCGAGTTTGTGATCGGCGGCGGCTACATCGGCGTGGGTGGGATCACGACAGTTAGCATGCAGTACCTGGCACATTGGAACGGCACGCTGTGGTCCGCGCTCGGCACTGGAGTCGGTGGGGAAGTGCTGGCACTGCTCGTCCTACCCAACGGCGATCTGCTCGCGAGTGGCCGCTTCTCGGCCGCCGGTGGAGTCGGGGCAGCCGGCATCGCGCGCTGGGATGGCGCGGCGTGGTCGTCGCTCGGCGCCGGTTCGAGCGACTGGATCGACTCGCTGACAACGGTCGCTGGCGGCGATGTCATCGCTGGTGGCTTCTTCGTGCAAGCCGGTGGCGTGCCCTGCAACTACGTCGCGCGCTGGAACGGCGCTTCGTGGTCGCCGCTGGGCGGTGGCACCAACGGTCCGGTCATGGCAACGACGACGCGGTCCAACGGCGACGTGCTGGTCGGCGGCAACTTCAGCGCGGCCGGCGCTGCGCCGAGCAACGGGGTTGCGCGCTGGAACGGCTCGGCCTGGTCGAGCTTCGGCACACTGCAGAACCTCGGATCCGTGCTGTGCTTTGCCGAGTCCGCCACCGGTGACCTCGTGCTCGGCGGCTCGTTTGCTGCCATTGCCGGCGGGGCTTGGACCTGGGGCATCGTTCGCTGGGACGGCGCGACGTGGTCCCCCTACGGCGCCGGCATTCTGGGCGCTGTTCGCGCCATCCTGCCTCTGGCGAACGGCGATCTGATCGTCGGCGGCGACTTCAGCAGCGCGAGCGTCACGAGTGCCAACCACGTCGCGCGCTGGAACGGGACGGCATGGCAACCGCTCGCTGGCGGCACCTCGCACAGCGTGCATGCGCTCGCCGAACTGCCCGACGGCGACATCGTTGCGGGTGGAGCGTTTGCGACGACCGGCGGCGCCTGGACGGATCCCGTGCGAAGGTGGGATGGCGCGGCGTGGTCTGTGCTCGGCACCGGCGCCAAGGGCAACGCCTGGGCGTTCCATCGTTTGCCGGGCGGCGATCTCGTCGCCGTGGGCGCGTTTGAGCTCGCTGGCGCACTGACGGGAATGCTGCGCTGGAACGGCTCGGCCTGGTCGACACTCGGCCCCGCCACCAACGGCTGGTGCTTCGCAGCGACATCTCTGCCCAATGACGACCTCGTGATCGGTGGCTCGTTCACGACGTTCTGCGGCACCGTCGCGCCGTACGTCGCGCGCGTGTCGACGACGTGCCCCGCACTCGCGACTTCGGCGGGAGCTGGCTGCGCTGGCAGCGGCGGACCCAACGTGCTGACCGCAACTTCGCTGCCGTGGCTCGGCGCGACGTTCCGTTCCGTCGCGACGGGCATGCCGAGCAACGCGCTCGCAATCGGGGTGCGCGGCCTCAGCACCGTCTCTATCCCGTTGCCGACGATCCTGCCGCAGGGTGTCGCAGGTTGCACGCTGTACGTGAGCCCCGACCTGCTCGATCTTTACGCACCGACCTCGGGCAGCGTGACGACACAGATCGCCATCCCGAACAGTCTCGCGCTCGCGGGCCAGGTCCTGCACCAGCAAGTCGCGCCCGTCGAACTGGATGCCAGTGGCAACATCGCGGCGCTGACCAGCACGAATGCACTGACGCTCACGATCGGCGTGTTTTGAAGCGCCGTCGCGTTCGGCAACGACGTTTGGTGGCAGCCCGAGCAGCCGCCCGCTAGCCTCTCGGGCCCGCCTCATGGTGCACGTCGTCTTCGCCATTCCCTTCGTAATGGAGAACTCCCTGCGCTTCGCGCGGGCGGCGGCGACGTTGCCGGGTGTGCAGCTCAGCGTGGTCTCGCAGGACGCGGCCGCGAAACTGCCTGCCGACTTCCGCGAACTGCTGGCTGGCTTCCGCCAAGTCACAGACGCCATGAACGCGAACGACCTCGCCGAAGGCGTGTCGGCGCTGGCGCGCGAAGTCGGTCCCGCCGAACGCCTGCTCGGTGTGCTCGAGCCGCTGCAAGAACCGCTGGCGGTCGTGCGCGAACAGCTGCGCATCCGCGGCATGGACTCGGCGACGGCGCGCAACTTCCGCGATAAAGGGCTCATGAAGGACTTGTTCGCGGCGCACCACATCGGTTGCGCGCGGCACCACCTGTGCGCGACGGTGACCGATGCGGTCGCGTTCGCGCAGCAAGTCGGCTTCCCGATCGTCGCCAAGCCGCGGGCTGGAGCCGGAGCCAAGGCGACCGCACGCTGCACGTCGCTCGCGGAGCTGCAGAAGTTCTTGGCGGGCGCCAATCCGGGCAAGGGCCGCGAAGTGCTGCTCGAAGAGTTCGTACAGGGGGAAGAGTTCTCGTTCGACTCGGTCACGCTGCACGGCCAACACGTGTTCCACAACATCTGCGCCTACCAGCCGACACCGCTCGTCGTCATGGAAAACCCGTGGATCCAGTGGTCGGTCGTGCTGCCGAAGGACCTGAGCCGGCCCGAGTTTGCCGAGATCCATCGCACCGGGCCGCGCGCGCTGAGCACGCTGGGCATGTGGACCGGCATGACGCACATGGAGTGGTTCCGCCGCACCGATGGTTCGATCGCGATCGGCGAAGTGGCGGCGCGGCCGCCCGGTGCGCAGTTCATGACGCTCATGAGCTACGTCTGCGACGTCGACATGTACCGCGCCTTCGCGCAGCTCATGGTGTTCGAGACGTTCTCACCGCCGCAGCGCAAGTATGCGGTGGGGGCGGCCTACCTGCGCGGGCAGGCGCCGAAGGGTCGCACAACGGCGGTGATCTCCGCCGTGCACGGCCTCGAGGAGCTGCGCGCAGCCCTCGGCGACCTCATCGTGGAGACGCGTCTGCCCAAGCTCGGTGCTGCGCCGAACACGAGCTACGAAGGCGACGGCTTCGTCGTCGTGCGCCATCCAGATACCAAGGTCGCGGCAGCTGCTGTCGAGAAGATCGTGCGCACGCTGCGCGTCGAACTCGCCTGATCCGTTTCACTACGTCACCCCAGAGCCACCCGCCCCGAGCCCTCTCGCTGGCAGTCTCATGAACGTCATCTATTTGAGTCCTGGCTTCCCCGCGGAGATGCCGCTGTTCGTTCGTGGCCTCGCGCAAGTCGGAGCCAAGGTCTGGGGCGTC
>JBDSBS010000009.1:0-3311 GCA_039921435.1 Planctomycetota bacterium
AAGGCATGCGTGTCGAGACCGATCTCGCGCTGGTTGACGATCGATTTTTTGTGCCGATGCAGGTATTCGATCGGATCCTCGATGGTCAGGATGTGACCTGTCGAAGAGCTGTTGCGATGGTCGATCATTGACGCCAGGGCCGTCGACTTTCCCGAGCCGGTCGATCCGACCACGAGGATCAGGCCGCGCGGCTCCATGATCAACATCTGCAGCGTCGCCGGCAGCTTCAGCGCCTCGATGGAGGGAATCTCGCTCTTGATCGCGCGGATCACCATGCCGACTTCGCCGCGCTGCTTGAACACGTTGACGCGGAAACGTCCTGCGTCCTTGACGGCGATTGCCATGTTCATTTCCAGATCGCGCTCGAACGCGGGCACCTGGCCCTCATCCATCAGCGAGTACGCAATCTTCTTGACCATGCCGGGCGGCAGGCCTGTGCTGCCGAGAGGGTAAAGCTTGCCCTCGACCTTGATGTAGACCGGCGCACCGGTGGTCAGGAACATGTCGGACGCGCCCTTGTCCGCCATCAGCTTCAGAAAATAACCGATGTCCATGCCTGTTCCTCGAGAGTGCGGTGACGGGCGGCGGTGCGCAGGTGCTCTGAACACAGGAACATACCAGAGCGGCACGAGTCAGGAAGCAAGCTGCACGCCATTTTTGAGCGGATGCAGCACGCGTTGTTCTCCCGAGGTTTTCCGTCACGCCAAGCATACGTTTTCCCGGTTGCCCAGCCCACGAAAACGGAGTACGTTCGAATTCGCAGTGGCCGCATAAAGCGCCCTGCGCCAGCGAGTCCCAGCCGATGAATCGAGCGTCTCCCTTCCTCCACGATGGCCTCCCTCGAGAGGCAATCGGGAGGCAGGCGACGCCATGCCACGCTCGATCGTCCGGATGCTCCCATCGCCGCTCTTTCCGCGCCTGGCGCGAGGACCGAGTGGCCCGTAGCCGACGGAGGTAGCCGATGTTTGAAGGTCAACAGCACCAGGTCGAAGCCAAAATGCAGTCCGACTCGGAGTTCCGGCAGCTGTACTACCGACACCAGGAACTCGACAAGCAAGTACTGGATGCCGAGCTCGGCGTACTGCCGATGGACGACATGAAGCTGCACCAGCTCAAGAAAGAAAAACTGTGGGCGAAAGACAAACTGACACAAATGTGGGACATCAATCAGCCGGCATAGCCGACTTCATCCGGCCATTCGAATTGAGCCGATGATCAACGACGGGCCCTGCTTCGTCTTCCCATTTTCAGCCCATCACTAACTACAATATACCTATATTACAGCTACTTATTATATAGTTAGTTGTGATGGGCATGAGGGAGCGATCCATCAGTAAGAGAGCCGCCTTCTCGGCGGCTCTCTTCGTTTGGACGACAGCAGCGGCTTCTGCTCGGAACTCCACAAGGTCCCGTCGACCTGCCACACGGCGATCCCAACGGACCGCAGCGCCCTGGCGGCCGTGTCGAGCGAGGCAAAGATGCGCGGCGCTCCCCGGTCGGTGTGGAGGGCCATAAAGCCTTGTGCGTCTTGCCAATGAACTGACCATCGTTTGCCAGCAGCATCGACCAGCTTCGCCAGATGAACTGAGCAGACTCGCCGTCGGAACTGCCCACGGCTGGCGAGAACCTGAGCGGCGGCAATCGACCCAATATAGGTATTCCGTTCCGCTTTCCGTGACACTCAGTTACAGCTGGCAGGTATCTGTCAGTGAGAGCGGGACATGCACCTGCGGGCTACGAATATCCGACCCAAACACTCGATGTTTTCCGCTTTAACTTCGAGTCCGCAGGTGCGCTTGAGCTCGTTAACGAATACTCAGGGCACGCCTTTCATGGGCTCTCTATATTGGCTTCGCAGAGCTTGAGCATGCACGTCTCGTGGCGTCCACCACAATGAGGAGTGGATGATGATGAACCAGCCAACCGAGGATCGATTCACGGCGTTCGTTGGGATTGATTGGGCCGACACGAAACACGACTTCTGCCTGCAGGCCGCGGGGTCCCTGGAGCATGAGTTTGGCAGCTTCACCCACGAGGCCGGCCGGATTGATGCGTGGGCGCGTGAGTTGCACCAGCGCTTCGGTGGCACCATCGCGATCGCACTGGAGCTGGCCAAGGGGCCGATCGTCTACGCCCTGCAGAAGTACGACTTCTTCGTCTTGTTCCCAATCAATCCTTCGACCCTGGCCAAGTACCGCGAAGCATTCCAGCCCAGTCGGGCGAAGGACGATCCCACTGATGCCGAACTGGCGCTGGAACTGATGCTGCGCTACCCGCAGCGATTCAAGCCGCTTCGGCCACAAAGTACCACCATGCGCAGACTGTCCTATCTCGTCGAGCAGCGCCGCCACCTGGTGGACGACAAGAAGCGAATCGTCAACCGGTTGTGCAGCGCCCTCAAACAGTATTACCCGCAAACGCTGGATTGGTTTGATCATCGCGACACGCTCGTGTTCTGCGACTTCATTACCCGCTGGCCTACTCTGGCCCAGGTCCAGCGCGCCCGGAAGGCGACCCTGGAGTCATTCTTCAAGGAACACAACGTCCGCTTCGCCGACGTCATCCAGAAGCGCCTAAACGCGATCAAGGCCGCCACAGCGCTCACCGGAGACGATGCCGTGATCCTGACCCATCAGCTGTTCGCCTGCGCGCTGGTCGAACAGCTGCGTGCCGCTCTCCACGCGATCAGCCGCTTCGATGACGAGATCGGCCGTGTCGCTCCTACGCTGCCCGATTACGCCCTGTTCGATGCCCTACCTGGCAGCGGAGAAGTCATGGGACCACGACTGCTGGTGGCCTTTGGCGAGCAGCGCGAACGCTTCGAGAATGCCGGGCAGGTGCAACGGTTCTCCGGGATCGCGCCAGTCACCGAGCGCAGTGGCAAGAAGAGCTGGGTGCACTGGCGATGGCAGTGCCCGACGTTCGTGCGGCAGACCTTCGTGGAATGGGCTGGCCAGACAATCAACAAATCGTTCTGGGCCGGCGCGTTTTATCAGCAGCAGCGCGCAAAGGGCTGTCCCCACCATGTCGCTGTGCGCGCCTTGGCCTTCAAATGGATCCGAATCCTCTTCCGATGCTGGCAGTCGCGGACCCCGTACAACGAATCGAAGTATCTGAAGGCCTTGCAGCGTCGAGGATCACCCTTGCTCGAAGGCGCTCCCGCATAAAATTAGCTTGACTGACTGACTCAGGGCGTGAAGCCGTCACTCGAAGTGCAACCTGACCGCGGTTTTCGGCTCGCGGTAACCAGTCGCCCGAGTACCTCCAGCAAATGCTGCTCAAGATGCAGCGCCAGCGTGTAACGCCTGCTG
>JBDSBS010000010.1:0-6481 GCA_039921435.1 Planctomycetota bacterium
CTGATGCGTCAGAGAGTGGGAAACGATCTGTGTCCCACTCTCTGCATGGCCGCGTAGGTGGCCATCGAGGGCAATCTGAGAGTCCGTATCATCACATTTCTCCCAGCCTCTCAGGCTCTTCCATGAGAGGGCCGGTTGCGTCAATCGGGGGTAGAAGGTTTTGGATCCCTCCTCCAAGGTCTCAGGCGCTTGCGCCAGGATCGCGGCAAGGTCGGACTTCGCACACTTCCATACGCACTCTGTGAGGCTCGTGTTCGAGCCAGGTGCACGGTGAAATCCGTCCGAACCAGCGCTGCTATCTCAGTGGCGACCTCGAGGGTCGAGAGCCTGTCGCAGTCGCTGGGATCGGGCGGTGAGTCCTTGTTGCCGGGGTCTTGGCTTGTCGCCTGTACCTCGGTGATGCGGGTGGTGAAGAAAGAACGATTGGTCAGACCGATGCGGGCAGAGCGGCCTTGGCGCGTCGGTTGGCCAAGTGCAGTGGTTCGTAGTCCCGACCGGTGAGCCAGAGCTTGTGCATCAGCACGGCGAGCTTGCGGGCGACAGCGACGATCGCTCGCTTCTTCGCCGACTTGCCGCCGCGGGCTGCGATCTGCAGACCGAACCGGCGTAGGTCACAGTCTTTTCCGAAGGGGCCAAGGATGCGCTGGGCGCCCTGCGTCAGCAGGCGACGCATTCGGCTATCGCCAGCTTTGCTGATCCGCAGCTGCGGCGAGCTGTCGCCGGAAGAGTGGCTGCGTGGACACAGCCCGAGCCACGAGCCGACTTGGCGACTGCTGGCGAAGCGCTTGGGGTCTTCGACCGACAGCACGAACGCCACCGAGATTACGGGTCCAATGCCGTCGATCTGCTGCAGGCGTTGCACCTCCGGGTAGTCCTTGGCCGCCAGCTGGGCGAGCAGCTTGTCGAACGCCTTGATGCTGCTCGACAGGTGGGTGACATTCACCAGCACCGGATCCAACGCGGGCCGCAGCAAGTCCGGGATCAGCGTTTCCACCTTGGCCGGGAAGCCGTCCGTCGAAGCCGAAGGCAACCGCACGCCAAATGCCTTGCAGATGCTCCGGGTCTGTTGCACCGCCATCGTGCGCTGCCTCACCAACAGGTCGCGGGCGCGAACGATCGATATGTGGGCCTGTGCCTGCTCGCCGCGGTGATGGACCGAACCGAGCAACTCCGGCATTGCCGCGCCCATTCGCGCCAGCAGTTCGGCGTCTCGCCGATCCGTCTTGCGCGGGTCCTTGGAGATCAACTCGACGCGGCGAGGATCCGCGACCTGCACTGGGTGGCCAAGACCCCGGAGCACTCTCGACATCCACGGGGATTGGGAACCCGCTTCGAGCACGATCCGAGCCCCGCTGAACGGGGCCAGACCCTGCTCGAGCGCTCCACGGGTCGTTGCGAACGAACCCCGCGCAACGACGGTTCGGTCGGCGGCTACGACGCAGAAGTGCGTTCGCTTGTCGCCGACGTCGAGGCCAACGGTGAGATGGGACAGGGACACGGTTGAGGTAGAGTGGGTCATGGGTCGGTTTCGCTCTTTGTTTTTGCAGCGCCCACTATGGACGACTGCGTGAGTGGACCGGCCCTCTCATCTCATCTCAGGCCTCACGCGGAGTTGAGTCCTGAGCATCGGCGGCGACCACGTAGGCGGTCAGCGATGCGAGCACGAGGCTGATCAGCAACGGCGCTCCTGGTGCCATCGGAGCCAGCAGGACGAGCCCGATGGCGCCCGCGAACGACAGTCCACGCCGATTGCCGCTGGTGCAAGGGCGCAGCACGAGCAGCCAGAAGCTCGCCAAGTACGCGGCCACCGGGATGGCCAAGGCTTGTCCAGCCCAGAACTCGCCGAGGTGCGCCCGGTGCGCCGCGTGGTCGACTGCAACGGCCAGCCCAGCGCCCACTGCCGCCGCGGCCGCGAAGACAAAGTAGTGGCCATAGCCCCACACGAAGGCGGCGCGCGTCGAGTGAAGCAGTTCGTGGTGCGGCCGCGAGTAGTAGATCCACCACAGCGAGAACACGATCAGTGGCGCGGCGGCGGCAACCGGCAACAGGTCCCAGACCGCGGTGCCTTCGTCGAACGCCGACTGGATCGCGAGCGTGCCAGCCAATACGGTTTCGCCGAGCACGATGATCGTCATGAGGCCGTAGCGTTCGGCGATGTGGTGCGGGTGCCATGTCGTCGGCCGCTCCCGTTCGGCCCAGGCCGGCACGGCCAGTTCGATCGGCACGAGCACGCCAAACGCAAACAGCCACGAGCTTGGTGGCAGCCACAGTGCCGCGATCCACGCGAACTGCAACAGCACGATGCCGAGCGCATAGCGCCCGGCCGTGACGCGGTACTCGGGCACGGCGTGCCGCGCGCGCAGCCACTGCGCGACCAGGCCAACTCGCATGATCGCGTAGCCCAGCGTCATGCGGCCGAATCCGGTCTGCTCGAAAGCGTTCGGCACCCCGGCTGCGAGCACGAGCACGCCGACCATCTGCACGAGCACCTTGAGCCGGTACGGCGCGTCGTCGGTGTCGAACGACGAGGCGAACCAACAGAAGCCCATCCACGCCCACCAGATCGCGAAGAACACGACGCCGAACGACAGGGCGCCCTGCAGGCCGTGCCCGCGCGAGATGCTGTGGTGCAGCTCCGCGGCGGCCTGCGCGATCGCGACGACGAAGCAGAGGTCGTAGAGTAGTTCGAGCGGCGTCGCTGCGCGGTGCGGCTCGTGCGGGCTGCGCGCGTTCATGCGCCGACGAAGTGGCGGCAGGGCAGACGCCGGCTGGACAGACTCTGGGTGGGTGGTCGGGGCGTGGCTCACGCGGGCGATCCTGAGGGTTGCGCAGGCTACTGGCAGTGGCCTGCAACGCGATGGAGACGATGGAGGCGATGGGGCGATGGTGAGCACTCTTGCCCCTGCCTGCTTGGCTCGCAACAATCCTTGCCCCTCGCGGGCCGTTCTTGGCCGCGAGAACACCACGCCATGTCCTCCACCAGAAGCCAGCTGCAACTCACCCTCCCCGATGGTTCCGTGCGCGAATACGCGCACGGCACGACGGGGCTCCAGGTCGCCGAGTCGATCGGCAAGGGCCTCGCCAAGGCGGCGGTCGGCATCGAGCTCGACGGCGAGGTGCAGAGTCTGCAGCTGCCGATCGAACGTTCGGCCAAGATCAAGATCTACACGCGCGACACCAAGGACGGCCTCGAAGTGTTGCGGCACTCGGCTGCGCACGTGCTCGCGGACGCCGTCAAGCGCATTCGGCCCAAGGCCAAGCTCTGGAAGGGCCCGCCTGTCGACGACCCGCGCTATGGGTTCTACTACGACATCGATTTTGGCAACGAACCGATCACGCAGGAGGACCTGCCCAAGCTCGAGCAGTTGATGCACGAGATCGTGCAGAAGGACTTGCCGTTCGTGCTCGAGTCGATGCCGCGCGACGACGCGCGCAAGCTCATGGTCGAGCAGGCCGAGGACTACAAGGTCGCGACCATCGACAAGATCCCGGGCGACCAGCGCATCACGTTCTACCGTTCGGGCGAGTTCGTCGACCTCTGCAAGGGGCCGCACGTGCCGAGCACGGGCCGCATCGGTCAGGGCATCGCCGTGCTGGCGCTCGCCGGCGCATACTTCGGTGACGACGCCGGCAACAAGATGCTGACGCGCATCTACGGCCACGCCTTCGCCGACAAGAAGGCGATGGACCAGCATCGCGCGAACCTCGAGGAAGCGAGCAAGCGCGACCACCGCCGACTCGGCGTCGACCTCGATCTGTTCTCGACGATGGGTGACCTCGGTGCGGGCTTGATCCTGTGGCATCCGAAGGGCGGTTTCGTGCGCCACAAGATGGAAGAGTTCTGGCGCCACGAGCACTTGAAGGGCGGCTACGACATCGTCTACTCGCCGCACATCGCCAAGGCCGACCTGTGGCAGACCTCGGGGCACCTCGACTTCTACAAGGACTCGATGTACTCGGGCATCGACATCGATGGCGCCGAGTACCGGCTCAAGCCGATGAACTGCCCGTTCCACATACAGATCTACAAGAACAAGCGGCGCAGCTACCGCGAGCTGCCGTTCCGCTGGGCCGAGCTGGGCACCGTGTACCGCTACGAAAACCAAGGTTCGCTGCATGGGCTGCTGCGCGTGCGCGGCTTCACGCAGGACGACGCCCACCTGTTCTTGCGCGAGGACCAGGTCGAAGCGGAGATCGAACGTTGCCTGCGCTTCGTGATCGACATGCTGCGCGCGTTCGGCTTCAACGACTACGCGATGAACCTCAGCACGCGGCCAGCCAAGAGCGTCGGCAGCGACGAGGGTTGGCAGAAGGCGACTGCCGCACTCGAAGCGGCGCTGAAGGCGGTCGGGCTACCGTTCGAGATCGACGAGGGTGGCGGCGCGTTCTACGGGCCGAAGATCGACGTCAAGATCAAGGACACGCTGGGCCGCACTTGGCAGTGCTCGACAATCCAGTGCGACTTCAACCTGCCCGAACGCTTCGACATGACCTACATCGACGCGCACGGCAACAAGACGCGGCCGGTGATGGTGCACCGAGCTTTGTTGGGTTCGATCGAACGCTTCTTCGGCGTGCTCGTCGAACACCACGGTGGCGCGTTCCCCGTCTGGTTGGCGCCCGTGCAGGCGGTGTTGCTCGCGGTCGGCGAACGGCATGCCGAGGCCGTGGTGCAGATGAGCCGCAACTTCAAGACGCAGGACCTGCGCGTCGAGGCCGACGACAGCAACGAGAAGATCGGCCAGAAGATTCGCCACCATCTGTTTCAGGAGAAGGTGCCGTTCGTGGCGGTGGTCGGCGATCAGGAGTTGGCGAACGGTACGGTCACGGTCCGTTCGCGCACCGAGGGCGACCTTGGCGTCATGCCGGCGGCGGCGTTCGGCGAACTGTTGGCGAAGCTCGCAGCCGAACGCAAGTAGCCTGACGCTGGTAGCCCGAGGGAGCCAAGCCCGAGGGAGCCAAGCCCGAGGGAGCTAGTGTTGGCCGGTCTCGTTCGCGTCGTGCACGCACAGGATGGCGCCGTTGCGCTGGCCCCAGCTGCCGGCCGAGAACTCGACGCGGCCGAGGTCCTTCCAGAAGTAGACGATGCGCACCGTGTCGCGGCCCGAGAAGTTGAAGGGCACGAACTGCTTGCCCGTCATGTGCGAGCTCGACGAGGTCTGCGGACCGAGGATCGCGGTGACTTCGCTCTCGCTCATGCCGAGCGTGACCTTCTGCAGCGGCGAGTCGGCGGGCACATTGGCGTGCATCTGCTCGCGCATCTGTGCCTCGCGTTCGGCCTGCTTGGCTTCTTTGGCGGCGCGCTTCTCTTCGGCAGACTTGCAACCGGCGGTCAAGGAGAGCAGGAGGGTCAGGGAGAGCAGGTAGAGGTTCTTCTTCATGGATGTGTTTTCGCGGCCCCCGTTGGGCGCGCCGCAACATGCTAGCGAGGCTCCGCCTCAGACGGACGAGTCGTATTTCCGTTTCGCATGCCAGCCGACCGGGTTCCGGCGTGATCGACCGCACGCGGCAGTGGTATCGAAGCGCGACACCGAAGCGCCGACACCGAAGACGGCAAGAAGCACGCTGTTGAAGGACGCGAGGTCCGGGTGGCGCAAGCGATCGACACGTTCACGTCAGCGCCGTGGTTCGACGGGTTCCGCGAGGCCGTGCGGGTCGCCCGCATGGAGGCCGTTGTGCGTCCCACAGCCGACCCTCGGACCTGGCTGCTGCGAGTGGGCTGGCGACGCTTGGGGCTGCTGTCGGTGCACGAGTTGCCGGCGACTGGCTGAGGCCCCGCGGCTTCATTCGCTGGCGGTTGACGAAGCAGGCTCCCCGGCAAGCGTTCTCGAGGCGAAGCGGTGCGCTCGCCGCGAGGTCACCAGAAAGCCCAACGTGGCAAGCGCTGCCAGCGCGATGGTGCAGGCGAGGGCGGCAAGGGCAATCGGCATGCCCCAGGCTTCGCGCACCCGGGCAACGCCGCCGGCGGCGAACACGGCCCCCATGGTGCCCATGCCGTCGACGAAGCCCAGCCGTGTGGCACCGCCACTGGCACCCGTGCGCAACGGCAACACGCCGCTGACGAGAGACTGCGGCATCGCCGTGCAGCAGCTGACGACCGCGAGCAGCAGCAGGGTTCCGCTCGCGCCAAGCTCATGGGCCGCGAGCAGGCCGAGTCCGATACCGGCAACGAGCAGCGGCACGAGCGTGACGGCGGCGAGAGAACGCAAGCCGCGGTCGGCGCGCAGACCGGCCAGGAGCGCGCCCAGGCCACTGGCGAGTGGCAGCAGGGCGCTGGCGCGCACGGCGGTGGCGGCGGGCAGCGCACACGACTCGACCAGCAGAAGTGGCGACCAGAACGAGAGGGCCTCGCGCACGAACGCCATCGTGACGCTCATGCCGGCGAGCCAGACGAGCGGGGCCAAGGCCGCGCGTTCCTTGGCGAGCGTTGCAGGTGGCGGCGTGTCAGTCCGCCGCCGGGCAGAATGGGCGACCATCGCGA
>JBDSBS010000011.1:0-5438 GCA_039921435.1 Planctomycetota bacterium
CGCCGGCACGATCTCGCCCGCGCTGCAGGTGCTCGAGTCGGTGTTGGTCACCGCCGACATCGACGGCGACGGTGACCAGGACGTCTTTGCGGGCAAGGGCGTGAGGTACCTGTTCCGCAACGACGGCGGCGGCGTCTTCACCGACGTCACAGCGGCAGCGTTGCCACCGGCACCCGTACCGCCGGCGGGCCAGCAGATCATGGCGGCCGTGCCGGGGGACTTCGACCTCGACGGCGACATCGATTTGTTCCTCGGCATCGGCATACAGTCGCCGCCGAGCGCCGACGACCTGCTGCTGCTCAACGACGGCACCGGCATCTTCGCTTTGGCGGGATCCGGTCAGCTGGCCGTTCCCGGCGACACCTTCGACGCCGTCGCTCTCGACTTCGACGACGACGGCGACCTCGACCTCGCCGTGGCCATAACGACCATAACGGCCAGCGGCCTGCGGCTGTTCGCGAACGACGGTACGGCCCACTTCACCGACGTGTCAGCGACCCGGCTGCCGCCGGGCGTGCCCGGCGGTTCGCTGCTCGCTGTCGACGTCGATGGCGACGGCGACCCCGATCTCGTGATCGGCGCTGGCGGACCGAGCGGCAGGCTGCTGCGCAACGACGTCGGGACCTTTGTCGACGCCTCGCAGCAGCTGTCGCCGGTCACCTCGGCGGTGTATCCGCAGGCGGCTGACTTCGACGCCGATGGGGACCAGGACCTCCACTTTGGCGGTCAGTGGTTGCGCAACGACGGGCTCGGGAACTTCACGTTCGCGCCGTCGACGCCGTACGCACCGTACTACTTCTATATCCAGCACGGCCTGTTCCGCGACATCGACGGCGATGGCGATCCTGATTGGCTCGGCTTCGCGCGTAACCTGCATCGCCAGCTCGAGAACGCGTTGCCGCCGCGGCTCGGCCTGCACGGCGAACTGCGTCTGCACGCAGTCACGAACGTCGCGGGCTTCACGCCGCTCGCCGCGCTGCTCGTCGCGGCCACTCCGGCCGCATCGCCGTTGGGGCTCGGGCCGTTGGGCACGCTGGGCCTCGATCTCGCGACGGCGAACTTGCACTCGCTGCACGCGGTTCCGGCCTCCCCTGGCTACGCCACCGTGCGGTACCTCTGCCCGGCGACGCCGGCGCTGGTCGGCACCAGCGTGTGGTGTCAGGCACTGTTCATGAACGGCCCGACGGCGGTGCACTGGCATCTGAGTTCGCTCGTGCGGCTGCCGGTCTGGCTGTGAGGCGAGGCCAAGACCGGCAGCTGAGGACTGCGTTGAGCGCGAACGTCTGGCCCAGCCATCGGCCCGGCTGCGCGCGGGCGTCGACAGCTTGCACCATTCCCTGACCCGCGCCGTTCTCTCACCGGCAGCATGCCCAGTATCCTGTTCGTGTGGCTTACCCTGCTTCTGCCTCGCTGCGCACCGTGCGCGTCCTTGTCACGGGCGCGTCCGGGTTCGTTGGACGGTGGGTGGTGGCAGCACTGCAGAAGCGCGGCGCCGAAGTGGCCGTCGTGGCGCGCGAACCAGACCGCTTGCCCGTCCAGTCCGCGGCAGCCGCGCGCGTGTTCCGGGCTGACTGTGCGCGGCCCGGCGCGCTGGCAAGCCCGCTCGAGCGGTGGCGGCCTGCTGTGGTGTTCAACCTCGCTGGCTACGGCGTGGCGAAGAACGAGCGGGATCCGGCGCTGATGCGGCGCCTCAACGTCGAGCTTTTGGCAGAAGTGGTCGAAGGTCTGGCGCGTTTGCCTGCACCGAGCTGGCCGGGACTCCGGCTCGTGCACGCGGGCTCGGCGCTCGAGTATGGCGAGCTGGACGTTCCTCTCGACGAGTCTGCGGCGGCGCACCCGACCACGTCCTACGGCCAGAGCAAGTTCGCCGGCACCGAGGTCGTGCAGCGCGCCGTGCGCGAGCAGAACCTACCGGCGCTGGTCGCGCGGCTGTTCACGGTGTTCGGCCCCGGGGAACGCGACGGGCGGTTGTTCCCGACCTTGCTCGCTGCGCGCTCGCACCAAGAGGCTGTGCCGCTCAGTTCGGGCGAGCAACAGCGCGACTTCGGGCTCGTGTGGGACGTCGCCGAAGCGCTCGTCGATCTGGCGCTCGCGCCCAAGGCGGCCGTGCTGGCTTGCGAACCGCCGTTCGAACACGCAGTGCTCAACGTCGCCAGTGGCCGACTGAGCTCCGTGCGCACCTTCGTCGTCGAAGCGGCGCAGGCGCTCGGCATCGCGCCGTCGCGGCTCGCGTTCGGCGCGAAGGCACAGTTGCCCGAAGAGATGCCGCACCTGCCGGTGCCTGTGGCCCGCCTGCAGCGTGCGCTCGGTCGCACGTTGCCCGGCGACCTCGCCGTGCTGATGGCGCGGGTGCGGGTCGCGCTCGACCGAGGTGTTCATGGTTAGGGTCACCACGTGCCTGTCGTGTGGCGCGTCGAAGCCAATGCTGGTGTTGTCGCTCGGCAGCACGCCGCTCGCCAACCGGTACGTGAACGAAGCGCAGCTCGTCGAACCGGAGCCGACGTTCCCGCTCGAACTCCAGTTCTGCTCGTCGTGCGGCCTCGTGCAGCTGTCCGAGCACGTCGATCCCGAAGTGTTGTTCGGGCACTACCTGTACCTGACCGGGATGTCGGCGACGATGGCGCGGCACCACGAAGCGCTCGCCGCGGGCCACGTGCAGCAGTTCGGCCTCACGCAACGTGATCTGGTCGTCGACGTCGCGAGCAACGATGGCAGTTTGCTCGGGTGCTTCCAGCGCCGCTCCGTACGCACGCTCGGCATCGAGCCCGCGGTCAACCTGGCCGAAGTCAGTCGCGCCGCAGGCATCGCGACCGAATGTGTGTTCTTCGGCGAACACAGCGCGCGTCTGCTGCGCGAACGGCATGGCAAGGCGCGCCTGTTGACCGCCAACAACGTGCTTGCCCATGTGCCCGACCTCACGGGTTTCTTGCGCGGTGTGCGATGCCTCATCGAGCCCGACGGCAAAGCCAGCATCGAGGTGCCGTACCTCGTGCCGATGCTCGAGAAGCTCGAGTACGACACGATCTACCACGAGCACCTGAGCTACTTCTCGGTGCGGGCACTGGCGAGCGCGTTCGCCGCCGCGGGCCTCGCGATCTTCGACGTGGTGAGCTTGCCGATCCACGGCGGGACCATTCGCGTGCTGGCGAAGGTCGGGTCGGAGCACGGAACCTCCGTCGCCGCAGCCATCTCTCGCGAACGGCAGAACGGCCTCGAACGCGTCGAGACCTACCTGCAGTTCGCGCAGCGTGTCGCGGAGAACCGCACCGCCCTGCGCGCCATGCTCGTCGACCTGCGCGGCCAGGGTGCACGCATCGCCGCCTACGGCGCGCCGGCCAAGGGCAATACGCTGCTCAATTACAACGACATCGGTACCGACCTCGTCGAGTACACCGTCGACAAGAGTCCCCTCAAGGTGGGACGCTGGACTCCGGGCAAGCACCTGCCGATCCGGCCGCAACCGTTCCTCGAACAAGACCGTCCCGACTACACGTTGATCTTGCCCTGGAATCTCACCGACGAGATCGTGCAGCAAGAAGCCGGTTACCGTCGCCACGGTGGTCGCTTCCTCGTCCCGATTCCAGAACCCCGCATCCTGCCGTGAGCCCGAACCAGAGCCGAGCCAAGAAGACGCGTCCCGAACAGGTCGTGATCCTGTGTGGTGGCCAGGGCACGCGCATGCGTGAGGAGACCGAGTTTCGGCCCAAGGCGCTGGTCGAGATCGGCGGTCGACCGGTGCTGTGGCATCTGATGCGGATCTACGACCACTTCGGCTACCGCCGGTTCGTGCTGTGCCTCGGCTACCGCGGCAGCATGATCAAAGAGTACTTCCTCGACTACCACTGGCGAAACCACGACTTCACGCTGCAGCTCGGCAAGGAAGCGCCGTCGGTGCGAACGATCTCGGAGCAGGTCGAAGAATGGGAGATCGTGTTCGCCGACACGGGGCTGCACACCCAGACCGGCGGCCGTCTGCACCGCGTGCAGAAGTACCTCGATGGCGACCGGTTCTTGGCCAACTACTGCGACGGCTTGTCCGACGTCGACCTCGACGCGCTCGTCGCGTTCCACAGTGCGCACGGCAAGATCGCGACCCTGACCGGCTTCCACCCGCGCAGCCGGTTTGGCCTCGTGCGCGTCGACGACAGCGGCGTCATCAACTACTGGCAGGAGAAGCCGCTCATGAACGACCTCACGAGCGGCGGCTTCTTCGTCTTCGAAAAGCATCTGTTCGACTACCTCGACCCCGAATGCGTGCTCGAGCTGGGGCCGTTCGAGCAGCTCGCGCGCGACCGGCAGATGGCGCTCTACCAACACGCGGGCTTCTGGCAGAGCATGGACACCTTCAAGGAAGCTCAGGCACTCGACTCGATCTGGAACAAGGGCGGCGCCCCGTGGAAGGTGTGGGAATGAGCTTTTCGTGGCGCGACCGCAACGTGTTCGTGACGGGTGCCTCGGGGCTGCTCGGTTCGTGGCTCACCGAAGCATTGCTGGCGCGCGGCGCCAACGTGACGGTGCTCGTGCGCGACCGGGTGCCGCAGAGTCGGCTCGTCAGCGAGGGGCTGCTCGACAAGGTCACTGTGGTCAACGGGGAGGTCGCGGACTTCGGATTGATGCTGCGTGCGCTCAACGAGCACGAGATCGACACGGTGTTCCACCTGGCAGCGCAGACGATCGTCGGCACGGCGAGCCGCTCGGTGCTGTCGACCTTCGAGACCAATATCCAAGGCACGTGGTGCCTGCTCGAGGCGTGCCGACAGCTGCCGTCGCTCGTCAAGCGCGTGCTGCTCGCCAGCAGCGACAAGGCGTACGGCGTGCACGAGACGTTGCCCTACACCGAAGTCGCGCCGCTGCGCGGCCGCTTTCCGTACGACGTCAGCAAGAGCTGTGCGGACCTGATCGCGCTGTCGTTCCACGCCACCTACGGCGTTCCCGTGGCGGTCACGCGCTGCGGCAACCTGTTCGGCGGCGGCGACCTCAACTGGAACCGCATCGTGCCCGGCACGATCCGTTCAGCGCTGCGCGGTGAACGGCCCGTGGTGCGCAGCGACGGCACGCTGCAGCGCGACTACTTCTACGTCGAGGACGCGGCGGCGGCCTACCTGCTGCTGGCTGAACGGGCCGAGTCGCAGGATCTGTTCGGGCAGGCATTCAACTTCGGCACCGGCACGCCGATCGCCGTGCTCGAACTCGTGCGCGCGATGCTCGCCGCACTCGATCGAAAGGACCTCGAGCCCGAGGTGCGCGGCCAGAACGACGGCCAGATCCCGGCCCAGTGGCTCGACAGTACGAAGAGCCGGCGGCTGCTCGGCTGGCAACCGAAGTTCGCGCTTGACGATGCGCTCGCTCGCACGGTGGCGTGGTACCGTCGTCACCTCGGCGCATGACCGACACCCCAACACGCCCGCCCGACCTCTCCCTCGTGGTGCCGTGCTACA
>JBDSBS010000012.1:0-4974 GCA_039921435.1 Planctomycetota bacterium
CGACCCTGTGTTGCACATCGCGATCGCCGCGCGACAGTGCCGCCAGCCGCGCCTTCAAATCCGGTATCACATCGACCGTGCTCACGAACGTCGCGCGCGGCAAGGTCGTCGTGCGTTCGAGCAGGCGGAAGCCGCCCGTGCCCTCGGGCGTGCGGTCGACCAGCGTGTCGTTCGCCGCCACCGGTTCGCGCGTCAACACGAAGCGGAGGCCGAACAGATCGCACAGTGGGTGCTGCAGCGACACCGGATCGTGGAACGACCCGACGCCGGCTCCGCCGTAGGCGACATCGGGCTTGCCGTCGCGCGACGGTTCGATGGCGCGAAAGAACTCTTCGAAGCGAGCGGGCGGCAGCGGGTTGTAGGCACTGCCGTCCTCGATGTGCAGGAAGCCCGGCCAGTTGCCCGGCAGCGCCGCGTTCTTGCGTTCGCCGCCTTGCACGACGAGCCGTTGCAGTCGCGGCCGCACGCCGTTGGGTTCGGCAGCGGCGAGCACCGGTTGCAGCACCAGGGGTGGCGTCGTGACGCGCCCGGCCGGCACGGTTTGCACGGGACCGAGGCCCACGTGCAGCAGTTCGAGCATCGTCAGCGCGATCCATGCGGGAAGACGCCAGCTGGCCCGCAACCACAGCGCCGCTGTCGCCAAGAGCGCGAGCAGCAGTGTGCGCCACGCGGTGGTCGTCAGCATGGCGTGGTTGTACATCGCTTCGCCGGGTTTCATGGCGCTGCGCACGCTCTCGACGACGCGGTCGACGTTGCCGCCGATCTGGCGCACGAGTGGATCGTCGGCATCGGCGACGAACAGCTGTGCGTTGGCGCGCACGAACGAGTTCTCGTCACCGTTGTTGTGCAGCCACAAGAGAGCCGCGATGGACGTGACGGCGACCAGGCAAAACAGCGTCACCATCGGCCACCGGCGCGGACCTCGAAGCACGGCATCCGCGCCCATCGCACTCAGTACGACGAGCGCCATCGCGACCGAGAACAACAGGCGCCTGAGGTCGGCCGCACCGAGTCCCGGCAGCAGTCGGGCCAGGCCCAAGAACGGGGGGTCGGCTGTCGCGATGCCGAACGCGACGAAGGCCACGATCGCGAAGAAGGCGGTGAGCGTGCGCCGCTGTCGGCCGAACAGCGCGAGCAGTGCTGCGCCGAGCGGAGCGATGCCAATCGAGAACGACGTTTCGACCCAACTCTGGAACGTGGTACTCTCGCCGTTAGGCGGTTGTTCGAGCAGCACGAGATGGCTCCACGGCATGCGCGTGAGCACGGCGGAGGCGGGCTCGACGGCCGCGGGTGGATAGAAGTGGTCGCTGGCCCAACTGAGCAGGTCGGGCCAGCAGAGCGACAGCAGGTGATCCCATTCGAGGCCATGCACTGCGAGCCATGCTGCGTCGAACGACGGACGCGCCGACACGGCGTGGGCCATGAGCACTGGCAGCATGTTGGCGAGGCACAACATGGCGCCGAGTGCCAGGCCGATGCCGACCGGCAGCAAACAGCGCAGCCGTTCGCCGCGCGCGCGCTGCGCCGCGAGCAGCAGCGCGAAGAGCACGGTGAGGTAGGTCGACTGCAAGCTCACGACGACGAAGCCCGATGCCCACGACAATCCCGCCCACAGTGCGAGCCAGCCGATCGCCCAGCGCTTCGCGCGGCCCTCGACGCCGCTGGCCACGAGGTCGTGCACCGACGACAGCATCGGCCACAGCGACAGCGCCGCGGTCAGGATCACGTTGTGATGCAGCTTGCACTGCGTCCACAGTCCGAGTGCCGCCACGACCAACCCGAGCAGGGCACTCTGGTGCAGACACCGCAGCCGCCGCAAGAACAGGTAGGCGAAATAGCCGAACAGCACCTGGTGGATCAGGAACCACCAGCCGTACCACTCCGCGCTCCACTGTCCGCCCGGCACCAACAACAGCAACAGGTTGATCGGTTGCCACGGCTGCGCCATCTGCGGCACGAACGGCGCGCCGCCGCCGATGTCCTTGGTCCAGCGCGGCAGTTCGCCAGCGCGGAAGCGATCCTGCATGACGCGGTCCCAGCACAGCGACTGCACGTACTTGTCGGCCATGCCAGCGTTGCCGCGGTAGGCATCGGCAGGGTCAAACGTGCCGCGCGCCTGCGCCTCGGCCCGGTGCACGTCGAACAGTTCGGGTGGGTGCGGCACGAGCGCGCGCCCGGGCAGCAGGCCATCGCGCAAGAACAGCACCGCGCACAACAGTGCAAGTGACACAGCCTGCAGGTGCTGGGGCCGCGTCGGCGGGGCGGTGGCTGGGGGCACCGCGCCACGATGCAGCAGCGTGGCACGGAACTCAATGGCGCTAGCCGGCCGAGTGCCGCTGCGCAGTTCGCTGGAGGCTGTGGATGCGCGCTGCGGCGATGGGGCGATTTGGAGGACGTTCGTGACAGATTCTACTGGCACGTCTTCTACTGGCTCTGCTTCGAATGGCACCGCTTGCCTCCGGTCGCAGGGACATTGCTGGCTGGATCCAGTGCGACTTGTGGATCAGGGGCCGCGGCCGATCCGGACCTGCACGCCGCTGCTGCAGGCCATGGTCCTTGAAACCCGGGGCTTCCCCGCTATGGTCTCTGCCCCCTCACCCCGAGGCCCAGAGCCCGAACCCCCGAGAGCCATGTACGCCGTCCTCGACGATCGCAACCAGCAGTACCGGGTCCAACCTGGTGACCGAATCCAGATCCACCTGCGCGACGACGTCGCGGAAGGCGAGAGCCTGACGTTCGACAAAGTCTGCGTCGTCGGCGGTGAAGGCGAAGGCCGCGTTGGCACCCCCTTCGTGCAAGGTGCTTCCGTGACGGCAAAGGTCGTGCGTCAGGTCAAGGGCCCCAAGGTCATCATCGGCAAGTTCCGGCGCCGCAAGAACAGCCGTCGTCGCACGGGCTTCCGGGCCAAGTACACCGAAGTCCAGATCGAAGCGATCAATGGTTGAGCAGATCAACGGTTGAGACAGGTGAACGCCTGAGACGGCCGAGTTTCCGGCAGCTAGCAACGAAGCAGCGAGAATCCAGCGATGGCACACAAGAAAGGACAGGGTTCGACCCAGAACGGCCGCGACAGCAACCCGCAGTACCGCGGCGTCAAGGCCTACGGTGGTCAGCGCATCACTTCGGGCACGATCATCGTGCGCCAGTGCGGCACCAAGTTCCACGCGGGCCGAAACGTGCGGCGCGGCAAGGACAACACGTTGTTCGCCGTGGCGGCCGGAACAGTGCGCTTCCAGGCCAACGGCAAGGTGCACATCGACGTCGCCGAAGCGACGATCTGACAGGTCCGCGCCAGCGAGGCGCGCCGTCGGCGAGGTAGAACGTCATGTTCGTCGACGAACTCGAGATCAGCGTGCGGGCCGGCAAGGGCGGCGATGGCTGCGCGTCGTTCCTGCGCGATGCGAAGACGCTGCGCGGCGGGCCAAACGGCGGGGACGGCGGTGACGGCGGCGACGTCGTTCTGCTGCCCACGACGCACGTCAACACGCTCTACCACCTGACTGGCCGCGGCCAGTTTGCGGCGCCAAGCGGCGACCAGGGACAGGGCAGCAACTGCAGCGGCAAGGGTGCTGCGGATTTGATCATCGAGGTGCCGTTCGGCACGCTCGTGCTCGACGCGGAGCGCGGCAACGTGTTGCAGGATCTCGACACTCCGGACCGTCCGTGGGTGCTCGCGCGCGGTGGCTACGGTGGACGCGGCAACAGCCGCTTCGCCACCTCGACCAACCGCTCACCGCGCACGGCCGAGCGCGGCACGCCGGGCGAAGAGCGTCGCGTGCTGCTGAGTCTCAAACTGATCGCCGACGTAGGCCTGCTCGGGCTGCCGAACGCCGGCAAGTCGACGCTGCTGGCGACGATCACCAAGGCCCGCCCCAAGATCGCCGGCTACCCGTTCACGACCATCGAGCCGATGCTCGGCATTGCTCAGGGGCCAGGAGATGCGACCTTCGTCGTCGCCGACATCCCGGGTCTCATCGAAGGGGCGAGTGCCGGCAAGGGGCTCGGCGACAAGTTCTTGAAACACATCGAGCGCACCCGGCTCCTGCTGCATCTCATCGACTGCGGCGACCTGCCGCTGGCCGAGCCCGAGGCCGCGTGGAAGGTGCTGCGCCAGGAGATCGCGCGACACTCCCACGAACTCGAGCAGCGGCCGTCGCTCGTTGTGGCGACGAAGGTCGAGGACGAGGCCGGCCGGCAGCGCGCCCAGGCGCTCGCCACGGCCATAGGCCAGCCCGTTCTGGCGATCTCGAGTGCGACCGGCGCGGGCGTGCGCGAGATGATCCATGCGGTTTGGTCGATGCTGTCGGCGCTGCGGCACGGCGAGCAGGTTTGAGACGCCGCGGGCTCGCCCCGCGCCCGAACCCCTTGGGCTGCCCGATCGGCCCTGCCGATAGACGGGACGGAGGACTTTCCGTGACCAGTCAGAACGTCGGCCCCAGCCAAGTTTCCCCGAGTCGCCTGCCCAAGCTGCGGGACTTCCTTCGCATCATGGTCAAGGAGGGCGCCTCCGACCTCGTGCTCAAGACCAACGGGTGTCCGGCAGTGCGCGTCGCCGGAGTGATCCGCTTCCTCGGTGACCAGCCGCTGCCGGCCGAGCTCATGCGCGCCTACGCCGAGGAGATCCTCAACGAACGGGGTCGTGGCGAGTTCGAGGAGATGGGTGCCACCGACACGGCCGTCGTCGTGCCGGGCCTCGGCCGCTTCCGCTGCAATGCGTTCCATCAATGCGGCGAGTTCGGTTTCGTGTTCCGCGCGATCAAGGGCGAGATCCCGTCGTTCAAGGACCTCAACCTGCCGGTCGAACCGCTCAAGCGCCTGGCGTCGTTGAAGCGCGGTCTCGTGCTCGCCACCGGCGTCGCCGGCTCGGGCAAGTCGACGACGCTTGCGTCGATGATCGAGTACGTCAATCGCACGATGAACAAGCACATCATCACGATCGAGGATCCGATCGAGTTCCGGTTCGAGGACAAACGG
>JBDSBS010000013.1:0-3499 GCA_039921435.1 Planctomycetota bacterium
GTCGGTAGTCGGCGAGCGGATCGCGCATGCGCACGGGCGATGGTAAGGCCAGACGGCCTTAGTGCACCGAGTGCCAAAAAGCCTCGCGCCGCGCGTGGGCATCGTGCTGCGCGGCGAGCGCTACCGCACCGTGAGCGGATGCGCACAACGCGGCCGTGTCGGGGGTTGGCGAACACCCTATCCGTATACCGTGCAATCGACTGTGTCAGTTCGTTGGGTCTCGACCGCGACTTGTTGGTCGGACCGGATGCCAGCCATTCTTCGTCATTTGCGCGGGCACCCTCTTTGCGTTGCTTCGGGTGCTTCGGCGTCGCAGCCGGGGGCCGTCGTCGGCAAGAACTCCGCTTGCATGGAACATCAAGCGAAGTAACGTTCTACGGCTTCCCTGGCTGGACTTGTCCGGAGTTGACCCTACCGTGCCCGCAGTCCGCGCACGGCCTCGCATCCCATGAAAGCCAAACCATCTTTCCGGTCGCTCGGGCGCATTCTGTGCCCGACCCTCTTCTTGCCCGTGATCGCATTCGTGGGCTGTGCCGGCGGTAGCAAGGGCGACCCCGACAATCGGGGCGACTTCAAGGTCGTCGGTATCTCAACCGGCTCTGGCAGCGTGTATCCTTACCGGATTCGCAAGGCGGATTCGTTTGGCAACCCCACCTCGACGGTCCTCAACATCGAGAGTGACGCGACCCTGAAAGCGAATGTCAACGGCAACAACGGGGTGTTGCCCGTGGCGACGTTGCCGACGACGGCGGTCTTGCCCGATGGCAATGCCGGCAATCACTTCCTGCACTTTGCGTTCAGCCACAAGCTCGACGTCGACTCGATCCTCAGCAACTTGCTCGCGGATCAGTCCAACGCGGGATTGACCGGCGCGCTCGTCGTGCTCGCCTACGACGCGTCGACAGAGACGTCGACCACCGTGCCGGGGCGCGGCTTCGTCAACGGATACACCTACTTCAATGAAGGGGGTGTGCTGAGGAAGGTGCTCGCCGTCGAGGCGGACGGCAACAACGTGCGCATTCTCGACACGCGGGCGGCGGGCTTCCCGAGCTACCCTGGTGCGGCCGACCTCGTAACCAAGAAGTCGTTCACGTTCGTGGCCGACGCCGACAACAACCTGGCGACGACCGAGGTCTTCCCGAGCAACCGTCTGCTGCGCTTGATCGTCACCAACGCCGTGCGCGACTCCGAGAACGACATCCTCCAGCAGGAGTGCGGCGTCGCCACGACCGTCGGTCCGGACACCAATCCGCCGCAGGTTCTCGGCTACTTGAACAACCAGCCGCAGATCACGCCCGGCAACAACCAGACGGGTATCGACCCGACTGCTCCGATCCTCATTCGCTTCAACAAGCCAGTGCAGCCTGGTCAGGTCGGCGCGTTCTTCGTCCCGACACAGTTCACCCCGCCGTCGGGCGGTGTGTCGCTGTCTGTGACGGCGGCGGCAGTGACCTTCCCGGTCATCTACCACGCCGATCCGGTCAGCTACAGCGACTTGATGAACTACATCATCCGCCCGGCCTACAATCTGCCGGGGGACTCGTTCGTCGACGTCACTGTGCAGAACACGACCATCCAAAGCCTGATTGGTCGCACCGTCGGGCAGCCCGTGTCGACGCGCTACAGGACAGGCACGGGGCCAGGCATCATCAATGCTCCGGTCGCGCCCGAGGCGATCTACGTAGGCATTGGTGGCTCGACGCCCGGTGTCTCGGTCATCGACCTCAATGGCTTCGGCCAGGGCACGGGCGACCTCACCAATACGCGGTGGCCACTCAATCCGAACATCGGCAAAGCCGGTGTGCAGCCACCGCTGGCCCCTGGGTCATCCAAACTCGATGCCGGCAGCGGCGGCGTGTTGACGTTGACCAAGGACACCAATGGCAGCACTCGCCTGCTGCGCGATCCGGTCGTTGGCGACGTTGCGGACATTCACATCGGTGCGCCGCTCGATCTGATCTACAACAACGAGAACATCAACAGCAACGCGACGCGCGCCAATCAGATCAACCAGCTGTTCGGCGCGGCACAGCCCGGCAACACGATCACGCAGCCGCCGACGCCGAATCCGCCGCGGCTCGTCTTCCCGCCGCCCAATCCCAACCGGGCGATCTTTGGCGAGGAGCCGACGACGAAATCGAGCCTCGGCCCTCCCGGTGCGCTGTTCACGGGCGGTCCACCCGCTGGCTGTATCTCGGCGGGCTTGAATCTGCTGGTGCTGGGCAATCCGTTCTCGTCGGTGCAGAACCAGATCGGTCTCTACGGCACGTTCTACATGGGTGTGTTCACCGGTCCGCAGCCGCCGCCCGGCTCGCCGCCCCCGCCTACGCCGTTCTGCCCGTACACGTCTCGCCAGCAGGTTGGGCACTTCCTCTACGTTCTCGATCGCGACAACCGCCAGGTCGTCGTGCTCAACAGCAACCGCTTCACCGTGCTGGACACCATCCGGCTCTCGGATCCGGTCAGCATGGCGATGTCGCCCAACATGACCCGTCTCGCGGTCAGCAACTTCGCGAGTGCGTCGGTCAGCTTCATCGACATCGATCCGACCAGCCAGAACTTCCACAAGGTCGTCGCTGAGACGCGGGTCGAGAACGGCCCCACCGGCATCGCGTGGCAGCCGGACGGAGAGGACATCCTCGTCGTGTCGACCGATTCCAACTTCCTGACCATCATCAGTGCATTGGACTTCACGGTGCGCCGATCCCTTGGCGGCTTCCTGAATGCGCCCATCGATGTCATCGCATCCGAGCGCTACATCGCAACGGGCAACGCATCGGGCCTCTACTACGCCTACATCCTCAACTCCAACGGCACGATCGCCGTCTATGAGTCGGGTCCTGACGGCGTCAACGGAATCGGCTTCAACGACATCATCGGTTCGGTGACCAACGTCAGCTTCCCGCGTTCGCGGGCGATGATCTACGACATCACCTCCGCGCTCGGTGGCATTTACATCGGCCATGTCGACGACAGCGGCCTCGGCCAGGTGTCGCGGCTGTCCTTGACGAGTTCGCCTATCGGTGCTCTGCCGCTGAACCCGATTTCGACGGGGTTCATCCTGCCGCCGACCTACCGGCAGAAGGAGTGGACCGTGACCCAGCGCTTCGGCGGCATCACCCCCGGCACGCCCCTGCGCGACCAGCTGACCGGCAACTCTGTCATCGACCTCTGCTTCGATGAGATGGTCAACGTGGGCGGTGCAACTGGCCAAGCCACTGCGTTCAACTCCAACTTCTACGCCACGCCCTACATCCATTCGGGCAAGCATGTGATCAAGACGCTTGGTGGGGCGCAGGTACCAGCGGTAACACCCAAGCTGCTGTTCGTGGCGCTGTCCGACGTAGGCAACGTTGACGTGCTCGAGATCCTGACTGGCACCCGCGTGGCATCCATCTCCACGCCTGGCGTGCGCGTCGTCGCAAACTACTGGCGGCAGTAGTTCCAGCCCAGCTTTCGCGGACGTGCGGGCCACCACGGGGTGGCCCGCGACGTTTCT
>JBDSBS010000014.1:0-6764 GCA_039921435.1 Planctomycetota bacterium
GCGTGCGACCCGACGGAACCCGCGCCGCGATCAAGGTGTTGAAGCCGGGGCTCGGGTCGTCAGATCTCGCGGCACGCTTCTCGCGCGAAAGCGATGTGCTGCGCGGCCTCGACCACCCGGGGCTCATCTGCGTGCTCGACGCGGGCCAAACCGAGGACGGCCGCCCCTACCTGGTCACCGACCATGTCGAGGGTCTGCCCATCGATGCCTGGTGCAGCACGCAGAGACTCGATCGCCAGGCGCGACTGCGCTTGTTCGTCAGGGTCTGTCACGCCGTGCACCACGCCCACCGCCACCTCGTCGTGCATCGGGACCTCAAGCCGTCGAACATCCTCGTCGCCAGCGATGGGCAACCGCGCGTGCTGGACTTCGGCATCGCCAAGCTGCTCGCACCGCAGCGGGATCCCGGCTGGACCGACCCCGAACGCCGCGCGCCGATGACGCCGTCGTTCGCGAGCCCCGAACAGGTGCGCGGGGAGCCGGTGACGACCGCGAGCGATGTCTACTCGCTGGGCGTGTTGCTCTACCACCTGCTGCTCGGCTGCAGCCCCTACCGCCCCATGCCGAGCGATCGCGCTGCACTCGAACACGCCGTCGTCGCTGACCCGCCGCGCACACCGGACGAACTCGGGGCGCCCGCCTTGCCGCGCGACCTGGCCGTGCTGCTGGCGACGGCATTGCGCAAGGAGCCGCGGGAACGCTACCCATCGGCCGAGCACCTTGCCGACGACATCGATCGATTCCTCGAGCACCGACCTCTGCGCGCGCGGCGACAACCGCCACTGGCCGCCCTGCTGGGCACCGTGCGTCGGCGCCCATTGGCGAGCGCGCTGCTCACTGGCGCGTGCTGCTTGCTGCTCGGCGGTTGGTTCGCCACCGCGCGCGACCTTGCCCACGTGCGCGCCAGTGAGTCGATCGCCTGGCGCGCCCACGCGCAGGCCGTGCTCGCCACCAACCTGCTGACCGAGATGCTCGAGCAGGTTGGCGCCAGCGGCAGCGACGAGCAGCTCGCCACCCTGCTGCAGACTGCCGAGCAGCACGTGCAGCGCATCGGGGACGCCCCCGAAGCCGAGGCCCGGTTGCGGTTGGCGCTGGCGGCTGTGCAGAAGCGACTCGCCATGCATGCTGCGGCCGAGAGCAACCTCACACGGTCGCTGCAGTTGGTGCGCTCGACGCGCGGTCTGTCGTGGCGGGACGAGGACCAGTGTCTGCGCCTGTTGGTCGACCTGGCGATCGAGCGCCGCGACGCAGTGGCAGTGCGGTTGGCCAACGAACGACTCGCGCTCCGCCGGGCCCACGACACCGATCTGGCGCCAGCCGAACAGCAGCTCGCCCGCGCACGCACGGCACAACTCGAGATGCGGTGAGTCCGGTGAGGTGCCTCGCGCGAGCTGGCGGCAGCACCCCGTTTCAGCGACCTTTGCCCACCTTCGCGCGCAGCACCTCGAGCGCCTTCTCGAGGATCGGGTCGTGCGTCTCGAGATCCTTGTTCGTGCACAGCACCAGGATGTCGGGCGCGAGGCCTTCTCCCTCGATGCAGGTCCCATCGAGCCGCAGGTCCTGCCACGTCGGCACCACGATCGCAACGTCGTTGCCGAGTTCGAACGGCTTCGGGTTGCCGCTGCTGCCGAACGTCGGTTGACCGATGAGCGTGCAGTCCGCGGCCTGCTGCAGCATCATCACGAACGACTCGTTGCTGCTCATGACATAGCGGCTCGTAAGCACGGCGATCGGCTTGTCGTAGTGACGGTTCTCACCGTGGCCCACGACGGAGCGCTCGAGCACGGGACCAAAGCCTGACTTGCCGGTGCGGTCGCGGTAGCGGTTCTTGGCGTAGACCTTTGTGCCCTGCACGAACCAACCCGCGACCTGTTGCGCGAGCCCTTCGTCGCCGCCGGAGTTGGGCCGCGCATCGATCACGAGGGCCCGTGTGTCGGCCAGCTCCGCGATGGCACCGCCGATCACCTCGGGATCGACGTCGCTGTTCCACGCATCGATCATCAAGTAGCCGATGCCGTCCTCGGTGCGCCCCGCCAACGCGCGCTTGCCGACAGTCGTCGTCTTGACGAGACGATCGATCAGCGGTCGGCGAAACAGCGAATCGACGGCGCGTCGGCCCGTCGCAAACGTCTGCTCGCCGAAGCGAAGGTAGAGGTGTAGGTCCAAGGTAGGCTCGAGCATCGCGGCGGCTGCGCTCGCAAAGCCGCGGTCGGTCTTGGCGGCGAGCAGTGCCGGTGCATGCTGCTTCTCGAGCGCCTTCCAGTCCTTGACGCGCAAGTCGTAGTACGAGTAGCGCTCGGCGAGCACCTTGCTCAGGTTCGCCAGCGCCTTCTGGTTCCGCCGCTTCTGTTCGGCCGCCGGGCGCAGTTCCTTGGGCAGCGTCGAGAACGACCACGGCACGGGCGTTAGCTGCGTGCCGTCGGCGGCGCGGAAGTTCGAAGCGGAAGGACAGTTGAGCCCGAGCGAGTAGGCGTGATCGGCTTCGAGTTCGACCGTGACGACGAGCGTCTTGCCGTCCTTCCACTGCGGTTTCCCTGTCACCTTCGGGAAGGAAGGTCCGCCGCCGCAGAGCGACCAACCGGTCTGACTCATCGCGCGATCGAAGACGATGACCAGTTGCTCGAGCTTGCCCGCATCGACCTCAGCCCCTTGCGCGGGTTCGAGCGACACGACGACGGGCGCCTGGCCGCTCAACGCTGCGCACAGGCAAAGGGCGAGAGACGAACGTTGCATGCGAAGACCTCCGATGCCCGAGGATAACGAACGCGCCCGGGCGGGCGCCCCCCCCGGGCGCATGTCGTGGCCCCGTGGCGCAGCGCCGCAGCGCTGCGCAGGTGTACCCACCTGCTACTGGAAGTAGAAGGCCCCGTTCCTACTGGAAGTAGAAGGCAAAGTGGTAGGAACTGCCGAGAGTCGGCACCGGGTCACCGGTCAAGTCGATGCCCGTGACGTGCCCGTACTGCTGGGTGCCGATGCCGAGCGTGAGGCGCAGGCCATTCGACATCTGCAGCGGGTTGGTCGGGTAGACCGACGGGTTCCACATGCCGACCTGCGATACAACCGTGAGGTTGAGCAGACTCAGGTCGTTGGGGATCTGCAGGGCTGGGATGTTCGTCGTGGTCACCGGGTAGTAGACGACGGGCAGCAGCAGGATCGCGTCGTCGAGCTCCGGGCCCAGCGGCAGGTTCGTCTCGGTGAAGCCCAAGAACAGGAAGCACTCGGCCACGTTGATGCAGAGCGTGACAGTCGTGCTCAGCGGGTTGACCGGGTCGGCGTCGGTCGCGGTGACCGTGAAGAAGTTGTTGCCGACCTGCGCGTTGTTGGGCGTGAACGTGCACGTCAGGTTGCCGAGCGGCACGCCGACGGTCGGCGGATTGCAGACGAGGTTCGGCAGCGCGCTGTTGGTGATGGACGCGATGTTCTGGCCGACTTCCGGTCCGATCCAATTGATCGAGATCACGAGCGGCAGGCCGACGCTGGCGTTGTACTTGTTGCCGGCCGGCAAGTTGACCGCGATCGGCGGTTGGTTGCCCGCCAAGTTGCCGGCGCTGAAGCAGATCGTGCGGTTGTCGAGGTACGACACACCGTCGGCGTTGCCGCCGGGGCCGTCATAGTCGATGCCGGCGTGGTCGAAGCGGCCGATCTGGAAGAAGTTGACGCCGTCGCCGGCGTTGACGCCGACCGTCGCCGGTACGCCGCCGAAACCACCCACGCCGCTCGACGCATCGCCGGTCGTCCACTGCATGTCGTCGTAGCAGAAGCAGACGTTGTTGCCGATGCCGATCAGCGGGTCAGTGCCGTTGGTGATGATGAGCTCGAACGTGTTGGTCTTGTCGAAGTGCTCGTTGAAGTAGCCGACGTGATCCCAAATCACCACGAAGCGGGTGGGCTCCGATCGGAACCACACGGTGCCGCCGTTGGTGTTGGCGGTGTTGCCCGAGTCGACGTCGCCCCAGAACGGCGCCACCATCGGGAAGCCGTTGACGGGGAAGCCCGACGCCGTGAACGCCGCGAACGACGAGCCGAACGAGATGTTGCCGTTGTTGTTGATGAAGACCGTGTTCTGGGGCGAGCCGTACAGGTTGAACGGGAACAGGAGCGGGATCGGGCCGCTGCTGTCGTCGTCGTTGTACTGGCATGGATCGAGAGGGTTGGCCTGACCCGAGCCGCCGTTGGAAGCCATGACCGGCACCTGGAACGAGCCGTCGAGCGGGATGCAGAGGGTCGTGGCGTTCGGCTGAGCACAGCCGGGGCCATCGTGGATGGGAGCTGGTCCCATCGGTTCCAACGGCTTCTGAGCCAACACCGCGGTGCTGGCGAACGTGACACACATCGCTACCAAACCGTGCGTCTTCCTCTCTACTCCTGAGGGGCGAGGTTCTGGCACGCTCCCCGCGCGCCGCGTTCGGACAGGCGCGGGAAGTCCGCGATGCCGAGCGATGACGCGATGCTGCCACTGCCTGCCCACGTGTCAATCCACGCCACCGTACGAAGTGACTCGGGACGCTCGCGGCCAACGGGCATGGTCCCAATCGGCCTAGAGCGGCGGCTTGAAGGCATCCGCCCCGCTCAACCGAGCTGCTCGGCTCGCCCGCACGGGAGAATACCTAAGTAATTCCCCTGATTCCAATTGCGGGCATGGACTCAAATCGCTGCCGCACCCAGCACCCATCGGCTCGTTCACGATCGCATCCACCGAACGGAGGTTGTACCAATTCGGCGACAACGCACAGATCCGTACCGCCGTCAACACCTCGACGCCCGCGAACCCTCGCCACCTTGCGGGCTGTCGGCGCGCACAACGACGGCAGCCGACAGCGCCTCGGCGGTCGGCCTCCGTTCGAGTCTTAGAAGATTCCGATCGTCGCCGCGAGCCCATTCGTGCTAGTGATCGCCAGGATCTGCAGGGACAGATTGACCTCCATCGGCACGACCTGCTGATAGAACGTCTGGCCCGCGAGAGACGGCGAGTTGGGCAGTCCCACCTGGGTATTGACGACACCGGCGCTCGGGATCTGCACGTCGATGATGTCCGGCGTGGCGAGCACCAAGCAGCCGGGTACGCCTTGGGCGAGCACCGCGTTGATGGGCAGCGACAACGGACCGAAGCCCGTGACGACGAGGCCGAACGCAAACGCGGGCATGCCCGTGGCCTTCGCGCGGAACGTGCCACCGGTCCACGCATGGTTCACGACGGAGATCACGTTGGGGCCGCCCGAACCGGTGCAGCCGCTGCCGTACGACACGGTCATGGCTGGACAGCTCGACGCGTAGCGCGCCAAGAACACCGACGAATTGCCCCCCGCCGTCGTGAAGGTACCACCCGCGATGAGGTCGCCGGCGGCAGTCACCAGAAGATCGTTCACCTGACCATCCGTTCCCGAGCCGAGCGCCGACCAGTCTGGAGCTCGCCAACGAGCGATCCGGCTGGCCGACACACTTCCCGCCGTCGTGAAGGTGCCGCCGACGACGATGTCACCGCCGGGCAGAACCGCGAGCGCGGAGGCAATGCCCGTGAGGCCCGCGTCCAGGGGCGACCAATTCACCCCGTCCCAGCGGGCGATGCGCAACGCACTTGCGCCGCCGGCCATCGTGTAGAATCCCGCCGCGTAGAGATCGCCGTTGGGCGTCTGCGCCAGGTCTTGAATCCAGGTGGCCAGGAACCCGCCGCTGAAGCCCGTGCCCAGCGTCGACCAGCTCGTGCCATTCCAGCGAGCGATCGCGTTGGCGCTGGCCAGCCCCGCAGTCGTGAAGTTACCACCGACGACGAGGCTGCTGTCGGGCCGGATCAGCAACGTCTGCACGTAGTCGTTGGTGCCCGTGCCGAGGGCCGACCACGCGGCCCCATTCCAACGACCGATGTTGTTGACGACCACGCCGCCTGCCGTCTGAAACCTGCCGCCCGCGACGAGGTCGCCGTTGACGAGCACGATCAACGCCTTGACGTCGTTGAGGAACGACCCGGCGACGCCCATGCCGAGCGGCGACCAGGTCGTGCCGTTCCAGCGCGCGATGTAGTTGGTGCTGACGCCGCCTGCCGTGGAGAAATAGCCGCCCGCCACGATGTCGCCGTTGGGCATCTCGACCAGCGAGCGCACGGCGCTGTTCATGCCCGAGCCGAGTGTCGACCACGTGGAACCGTTCCAGCGTGCGATGTAGTTGGCCTGGATGGTGCCGACGCTCGTGAAGTCGCCACCGACGATGATGTCGCCATTCGTCAATTGCAGCAGAGCTTGCACCGGGTTGTTGAAGCCCGAGCCCAAGGCAAACCAGCTGCTTCCGTTCCAACGAGCGACGCCGCTCGCGGCGATGCCGCTGATCAGCGAGAAGTCGCCCGCCGCAATGATGTCGCCGCTGGCCAACCTGGTCAGCGCGTTGACGGTATTGCTGGCGCCGGTTCCCAGCGCCGACCACGCCGCACCATCCCACTTGGCGATGCGCCCCGCGCTCATGCCGCTTGCCTGTGAGAACGTGCCGCCAGCGATCAGCTGGTCGCCCGGCAGGACCACCAGGGAACGCACCGAGTTGTCCGTGCCGAACCCGACACCCAACCAGAACGCACCATTCCAAACCGCTACGCGAAAGGCGCTTAAACCACTTGCGATGGTGAAGTCGCCACCAGCCACCAGGTCGCCCGAGTCCAGCCGCGCGAACGCCCGCACGACGCCGTTGAAAGCCGATCCCATGGTGTTCCACGCCGTGCCGTCCCACCGGGCGGCGCGATTGCACGGCACCCCACCCGCGTTGAGGAAGTCGCCGCCCGC
>JBDSBS010000015.1:0-3983 GCA_039921435.1 Planctomycetota bacterium
GAAGAAGAAAGAGCTTGACTGCGAAGCCGTCGAGACCCAGATCTTGGTTTGGATCGCTCTCAAGCTCACCAGTAAAGATCGGAGTGTGCCACCTCCGGCTCAACAACCTCGGTCGTACAAGCTTGCATGCACAATGCTGGAAGCGGCGAAGGTGGCGAAGAAGAAGTTGCAGGGCGGCAAGTAGACAACCCAACTCGTACCTCAATCGCTCTGCGCAAGGCTTCCCATGAAGATGACGACCAGTGCTTGTGTTCTGTGCATTCTCCTTAGTCCCGGTGTGGCCCAGCGTCCTGGCCGCATTCTCTTGCCGACCACCAATGGAGGCGTCCACTCCAATTTCTTGTCGGCTCGTATTGAAGAGCCGGTAGGCGGATGGTCCTTCACAATCGATGACGACGGCGCTTTCGCCTCTTACTGGGTAGACCCGCCGAACGGCGATTTCCTTGAGGGGGCCCTCCAGCTCGCGGTGGTTGTTCCTGGAGACTACTGTGTCATTCCGGGCCCGGCATACGCGAGTCCACACGTCCTGCTCGTCGTTGGTCGGGATGCGCAAGGATTGGGTGTCGTGCAGTCCATTCGGGTCGACGCTGCAACCATGCAGGTGTCGTCGTTGGCGGTGCGCACTTTCCCGAACCGTGACTTCGTGGGAGTGGCCTACGATCGCTACGCAGGGCGCATTGCTCTCCTCGACCTTCTTGCGCAGCAGGTAGTCGATGGACCCTGGGTCGTTGGGGGGCCGCTCCCCGACGCCTCTCAGCTGACGGCTTGGGACACAAGTGGATTCCCGCCCAGCGTGATGAGTGGGCTCACCAAGAAATACCTGGTATTCCTCGACGTTGGCGAAGGGTCCCCGCCCAGTGTTGGCCAATACTACATTGGGCCGGAGCGTGACCCGTATTCGAGTGGGTACTTCCTGCTCAATGCCGGTGGCCAACCCGCGGTAGCCTACCCAGGGACCTGGTACTCGAGCCCGACTTCCTACGAGCCCTGGGCACGCTCGGACAACGAAGGGGCAACGTCGGTTCTCGTTCAAGGTGGTCCGGGGAGCGCGGTCGAAGTTGTGCATTTCGATACCGGCCAAGTCCTTGGCTCGGTCATGGTCCCGAGCACCGGATGGACCCTCGCCAGCAGTACCCCTTGCCTTCTGGTGCAGCCACTCGCGATCGGCGAGACCTACGCCATCCGGCGAGCTGGAGATGCGATCGGCAACCACACCACGAGGATTCTGTGTGTGGCGAGGCACGGCGTGCCTGGTGAGTCGGTGCCGAGCGGGCTTACGTTTGGCTCTGTCGACGCCCCGATACACGGCTATCTCGGCAACCCGGAGTACACGGTGAGAGCTCATGTGAGCGGAGGCCCACAGATACCCGGCGGATACTTCACCGGGGCGACAGCCTTCTTGTCCGCGCTCAGGGGGCCTGGTGGCGTGGATCTTCTGTTACCCAATCCGTGGGGCGGAAATCCTCTGCTTGCTCCGGTTCTCTCCGGCTGGTTATCAACCTTCGTCCGCTCCAACGGTAGCGCCGACGTGACGTGGGTGTTTCCTCTGCCTGTGGATCCATCGCTCGTTGGCGAGGTGTTGTTGACGCAGTTCCTCTTGGTGGAGCCGGGCAATGGACCTCTTGGCCTGAGCGTCGCTACGTCGGAGGCGGTGGGCGCGCGGCTGCACCTGCGTGCTCCCTAAGGAACACAACTCGCGTGGGGGGGACTCCCCACCCTTTTGCAAGCGGTGAAGAGCGGTTCGCGGGATCCTACCCGCGAGCCTGATCATGCTGCGGCTGTGGTCTGGGGTTCCCGATGGTCGATGGTCGGTCTTGGTTGCGCAGCATGGCGCAGAGCATGCCGAGCAGGCTGTCCGCGACCGAGCGAATGGCTTGGCCGTGGCTCTTCCCGCGGGCGCGGAGAGCTGCGTAGCGGGCCTTGGCGATCAGATCGTTCGATCGTTCTGGGCGGCGACCCTTGCCCAGTAGTAGACGGCGTTGCGGAGCCGTGGGTGGCAGGCCGTGCGCATGACGACGATCTTCCTCTTGCCGCTTCGGCGCGTGGCGAGTCCGTCGATGCCTCGGCGGAAATCGGTGGGCTGGACCGCGACCAGCACCCGCATTTGCGGAGTGGTCTGGATCATCGGGTCGGTCGGCTGAAGGCGCGGATGATCGTAAGCGTCCGAGCCCTGCGCCCGCACGCCGTAGAAGCTGACGCCATCGCCGGCATGTTGTCGTCATGCGACGAAACGGACTCTTGCGAGCGCCCGACGCGGCGCGAGGATCTTGCTGCCATCCGCTCGCAACAGATCCACCGTGGTCGACAACGAGATCTCGCTGCTGGCGGCTCCGAGCACCGAGGTCATGTCGACGAAGCCTGGCACGGGCACTGGCGTCGACCGCGCAGCCCAAACAAGGATGGGGCCGGCTTTCTTGACACTCCTGCATGGGTGTTTACAACGTGTAGTCGGCGGTCACGATCCGCGTGATTTCGGCGGTCTGAGCGGCGGCGACGATCCGCATCTGTGGATCGACCGCGGCCTTCGGTCAAGGTGCCTGGAATCCGAGGTTGCGTAGCACGTCAGCAGCGGTGAGCACTTGCCGTGCCCGCTCTGGTTGTTGTCGCGGTGCAGGCTGCAAGAGCTGCCAGACACCATCGTGGGCGCCGGCGCGCCATGGTCGGTGATCGACGAGCTCGGCGTCAAGCAGGCGCTGCAACGCGACGTCGACCTCGTGCCGGCTCATGCCGAGCGCCTGGGCCATTCGCTGCCGGCTGAAGAACGACGCGCCACGTCTGTCGGCGGCGAGCGCCAACAGGACGAGCACCGCCGCTGCGTGCGGCCCGAGCCCGGCGAGCCAACGGTCGTGCAGCAGTTCGGCCTGCAACCAACCGAAGGCACCATCGGGTCGCCGTTCTAAGTCGGGACGCGGCGGTGTTGGGGGCGCCCGGCGGTTCATGTCGACCTCCTCTTCTTCGACTTCTCGGCACGCTCCTTTGCCTTACGTTCCGCTCGCTCCTCGGCCTCCTTCTTCCGGTAGGACTCGCCGGTGATCCGGACGATCTCGGCGCGGTGCACGATGCGATCGACCAGCGCGCTGACGCACGATGCGCCGGCGAAGACCTGCGTCCACTCGGAGAAGGCCTTGTTGCTCGTCAACACGGTCGATCGCTGCAGGTGCCGCCGACTGACGACCTCGAAGAGCAGATCGCCGTAGCGGCCGTCGTAGGACAGGTAGCCGACCTCGTCGAGGATCAGCAGCCGCGGCCCGCAGTAGCGGCGCAGCCGCCGCGTCAACGCCGCGGACGACTCCTGCGCAGCCAGGTCGTTCAGCATCTCGCTGGCCGTGACCCGCCGCACGGTGTGCCCATGCTGTAATGCTTGGTGGCCGAGGTTCTGGGCGACCATCGTCTTGCCGATCCCGCTCGGACCGAGCAACACGACGTTGGTCGCGTCGTCGAGGAAGCCAAGCTGCAGCAGGTCCTCGATCTGGTCGCGGTCAATCTTCTCCGGCCATTCCCAGTCGAAGTCGGCCATCGCCTTGAAGGCGCCGAGCCGTGCTGCGTGGATGCGCCGTTCCAGGCTGCGGCGATCGCGCTCGTCTTCCTCAACGCCGAGATACTCGCGCACCCAGGCTTGTTTGCTCAGCTCGTCCCAGTTCGCCAGCAAGCCCCAGAGCTTGAGTCGTCTGGCGCGGTCTTTCATCTCCGCCTCACTTTGCATCGCCATCGGCCACCTCCTTACCCACATAGCCGAGCTGGTCGTAGCTGCGCAGGTCGTGCGGCGTGACCACCACGTTGCGCACGCGATCGTCGTTGGGCAGGTCGACTTGCACGGCCGGCGGCAGTCCAGCTGCGTGCCGCTGTTGCTCGAGAAGCTGCCGCACCGCGTGATGATGCGTCACGCCGTTCGCCAAGGCCTGTCGTATGGCCTGCTCGAGAGCGACCGCGCCGAAGCCATCGAGGAGGTGCACGAAGTGCTGCGTCGCCCGACCGAGGTTGAC
>JBDSBS010000016.1:0-11684 GCA_039921435.1 Planctomycetota bacterium
ACGATGTTCCGCTGACGGCCAAGCCCGCGAGCCTGTGCGCCTATTGCCGTTCCGCCGAGTCCAAGAACCGCGCCCGCAAGGCCGGCGTCGGCACCCAGCACTCGTCCCGCTTGCCAAACCACCGATACCGATTGCGCGCGACCCAGTCGTAGACCCAGTCGCGCAGCGGGAAGGGCACGAGCCAGAACACCGAGACCAGCGGCCATGGCAACCTCAGGCCGCGAGCGATCGCGAGCGCGGCGCCAGACTTCACGCGAGCCTTGCCGCCTTGCACCAGCACGATGCTGTCTGGGACCGCGCCCACTAGACCGGTCGCCGCGAGCGCCGCTCGACCCGCCGCCGACTGCAGCGAAGCAAACCGGAACCGCTGCTTGGCATCGCGCTGCAGGATGAACTGCACGGCGCCGTGGCACAGATTGCAGTCGCCGTCGAAGAGCACGAGCGGGGCCAGGTTCGTTGGCGGCAGGGTCGGTTGCGGCAGGGTCGGTTGCGGCGGAGTCGGTTGCGGCGAAGATGTCACGCTGACGACGATCGTAGGCCTAACGCTATCGTGCACCAATGCTGACGACCCGCGCCACGGTCCTCCTGCTGCTCGCCACGCCCTTCGCCACCGCGCTGCCAGCGCAGGGCGCCCCCGTCGACCCCGCGGGCCGTCCCGGCACACGCATCCTCGGCGGCGGCGGCAAACTGCCCGATGCCATCTACGCACGCTTCGTCGAACTCGCGGGCGGTGCCAAGGCGCACATCGTGCTGTTGCCGGGCGCCAGCGCCCGCGCCGACGACGAGAAGGAACGCGAGGCCTCGCTCGCCCACTGGCAACAAGACCACCCCGGCGTGCACTTCGAAGTGTTCCACACGCGCGACCGCGCGCAGGCCGACGACGAGGTGTTCACCGCCCCGCTGCGCGCAGCGACTGGCATCTGGATCGGCGGCGGCGTGCAGAAGCGGCTCGCCGATGCCTACCTCGGCACGCGCGTCGAACGCGAACTGCAGGCAGTGCTCGCGCGCGGCGGCGTCGTCGGCGGCAGCTCGGCCGGCACGGCGATCCAGACGCGCACGATGATCCAGGAAGGCATGGACCCACCCGTGGTCGCGCAGGGCTTCGACTTCGTGCCGTTCGCAGTCAGCGACCAGCACTTCTTGAAGCGCAACCGCCTGCCGCGCCTCGTGCAGGTCTTGACGACGCATCCGGGCCTGTTCGGCATCGGCGTCGACGAAGGAACCGCGGTCGAGATCCACGGGCGCGAACTCACCGTGCTCGGCGCCAGCAAGGCACTGCTCGTGCTCGCGGCCACAGTCGGGCGCGAGCAACGCGTCGTCGAACTCGCTGCCGGCAAGAAGGCCGACCTCATCACGTGGCAGCGCGCCGCGCGCGATCGTGCAGCCCCGCCCTGGCCACCGGTGCCCATGGCCGAACCGCGCGTCGCGAACGGCTCCCTCGTCATCGTCGGCGGCGGCCGCTTGCCCGCCGCAGTAACGCAACGCTTCCTCGACCTCGCCGGCGGTGCCGCAGCCAAGGTCGTGATCGTGCCGAGCGCCAATCCCAGCAGCGGCACGCGCCCAGAAAATCCGTTCGCGGCCCAACTGCGGCAGCGCGGCGTCACCGACATTCGCGTCTTCGACTGCAGTCACCCGAGCGAAGTGACCCCCGACAAGCTCGCCGTGCTAACCAACGCGACTGCGATCTGGTTTGGCGGTGGCCGCCAATGGCGCTTGTGCGATGCGTTCGACGGCACTCCCGCGGTCGCCGCGTTCCACGCCGTGCTCGCGCGCGGCGGCGTCATCGGCGGCAGCTCCGCGGGCGCGACGATCCAGGGCGACTTCCTCGTGCGCGGCAATCCGCTCGGCAACACCGACATGTGGTGCGAAGGCTACGACCGCGGCTTTGGCTTCCTGCCCGGCTGCGCGATCGACCAGCACTTCATCGCCCGCAACCGCAAGGCCGACCTGCAAGGCGTCATCAGCAAGCTGCCGCAGCTCATTGGCCTCGGCATCGACGAAGGCACAGCCGCGATCGTGCGCGGCAGCGAGCTCGAAGTGCTGGGCGCCTCGCAGATCGCGGTGTTCGATGCGCGACCGCGCGAGGGCTCGCCGGCGGCGGCGGGTGCACCCGAACCCACGTGGCTCGAGCCCGGTGCGCGCTGGGACCTCGCGCGCGGCCTGAAGCTCTGACGTTCAGCGGTAGCGATGCCGCTCGCCCTGGCTCTCGTCCTCGTCGTCGTGATTCCAACCCCAGATCACGGCCTGCACCGGACACGTCAGACAGTCGAGCCCGACGCTCAGCGGCGTCACCAGAACCCGCACGAAGAACAGCTTCCACGACCACTTGGTCTCCTCGTCGTAGGCAAACACCGACTCTTCCTCACCCGTCCGCGGGTTCGGCTCGGTGTCCGGCGAGAAGCCCCACAGGGCCATCGTGAAGCAGCTGCTCAGCACGAGTGGCAGTAGCAGCGCAACGGCAGCCCGACGACGAACGGCCGGCGACGGCGGCAGCGAGTCTTCCATGCCGACCATGAGCGCCGCGCGCCCGGCACACGCGGCGGCCCGAGCCGGCCCAGCGTCAGAGCCCACGTGCGGCCAACATGCTCTCGACGTACTTCGCGATCACGTCGACCTCGACGTGCAGCGGGTCGCCGACCCGCTTCTGGCCCAGCGTCGTCGAAACCGCCGTATGCGGAATGACCGCGATGCCGACAGCCCCTTCGCGTCGCCCAGCGATCGTCAGCGACACCCCATCCAGGGTGATCGAGCCCTTCTCCACACAGTACTTATGCAGCTCGGTCGGAACTTGCGCCCAAAGCTCGCCGCCCGCGGTCGCGCCGATCGCCACTTCGACGCGGCCTGTACCATCGACGTGACCTTGCACCAGGTGTCCGCCGAGCGGATCCCCCGCCCGCAGCGCCCCTTCCAGGTTCAGCCGGTCGCCGACTTCGGCCCGACCAAGCCAGGTGCGCTGCAAGGTCTCGCCGCTGAGATGGAACGTCGCCACCCCCGCGGCCAGCTCGACGACCGTACAGCAGACCCCCGACAGCGCGATGGAGTCGCCGATGCGGAAGGGGCCCGGCAAGCCGGCCAGATCGACCTGCAGGCGCCGTTCAACCCCGGCTGGCCCGGCCGGCCCGACCGCCCGCTGACCATGCACGGTTCCCACCGCTTGCACGAGGCCGGTGAACATGCCCGGCAGCCTACCGGCACAACGGGGATTCACCAGCCGACTTGACCGTCCCCAAAGCCGACCCTACTCTGCTCACCCTTTCTTTCGCGGCAAGGCACCTTGCGCTGCGCCATCCTGACACTCTTTCCAGACGCCATCCGGCCCTACCTGGACGAGAGCATCCTCGGGATAGCACAGGCTCAGGGCAACCTCCGGGTCGACCTAGTCGACTTCCGGAACTACGCCTACGACCCGCATCGCACAGTCGACGATCGACCGTTCGGTGGCGGGCCGGGCATGGTGCTGAAACCCGAACCGATCTTTGAAGCCGTTGAAGACGTGGAGCGGACGCATGGCCCGTTCCACAAGATTCTGCTCTGCCCCCGCGGTGTGACTTTCGACCAGCGACGCGCCCGAGAACTGAGCCGCATGGAGCGGCTGCTGTTCTTGTGCGGTCGCTACGAAGGCTACGACGAACGCATCCGACAAGGACTTGCGTTCGAGGAGATCTCACTGGGCGACTTCGTACTGGCCGGCGGCGAACTCGCCGCGATGGCAGTGCTCGAAGCCGCAGTGCGACTCATCCCGGGGGTGCTCGGTTGTGCGGACTCCGCGGTGACCGAGTCGTTCGAAGGCGAATGGCTCGACTACCCGCAGTTCACGCGACCGCGCGAGTTCCGTGGCATGAAGGTGCCCGACGTGTTGCTGTCGGGCGATCATGCGGCCGTGGCACGTTGGCGGCACGAACAGGCGCAGCAGATGACGACCCAGAAGATGACGGCACAGCAGCAGAGACGGACGCGAGAGCTCGATGTGACAGACCGAAGCCAGACCGACTGCTAGAGCCGGACCACCGGTTGCCAGCCGAACCAGACCGCCGAATCCGACAGCCGAACCAGACCGCCGAATCCGAGACATCCACCACGAACCCGCTGCCGCCGGACCGCCGAGCTACGGTGCCGTCCGTCGCAGCCTGAGCCCAACACGAACATGAACACGCTGCGCCAGCTCGAACTCGAGCACATGAAGACCTCGATCCCGGACTTCGGGATCGGTGACTCCGTCGACGTCCACTACCTGATCAAGGAAGGCGACAAGGAGCGCGTTCAGGTGTTCTCGGGCACCGTCATCTCCTTCCAAGGCGGCGGTGTGCGCCGCAGCGCCACGGTCCGTCGGCTGGTAGCCGGCGAAGGCGTCGAACGCACGTTCCCGCTGCACTCACCGCGCGTCGCCGACATCAAGGTCAAGAGCCGCGGCATCGTTCGCCGCGCCAAGCTCTACTACCTGCGCGACCGCGAAGGCAAGGCCACGCGCCTCGATCCCAACCTCGGCAGGCTGCAATACCCGCGCTCCGGCAAGGGCAGCGGCTTGAAGAAGGCAGACCCGGCGCCCAAGGCCGAGTAGACCGTGCAAGGACTGCAGACCGGTGCGAGCACTGCCACTGGGCAGCGCTCGTCGGGTCTGACCAGGCTCCGACTGCAGTGTCCGACTGCATTGTCCGACTGCCGTGTCCGACAAGCGGTCTGACATGTAGTGTCCAACAAGTACCTGTGGAGGGTCGATCCGTCGCGGGCTCCGACCCTTCACGCCGTTTTCTGATCGAGATGCGCGGTTCGGTGGCACGCCCCCCGACCCCGCGCGGCATGAGCCCAGCGCAGTTTCCGGCGAGTGTCCCAACGTCATGCTCGAGAACGCTAGTCGCCAGTTCATCCTGGTCTTGCTGACCATCGTCGCGGGACTGGTCTGCATCTTCACGCTCAAGATTCCGCTCGGCACCGACCTGCAAGGCGGCACCCAGCTGCGCTACGAGGTGCCGCAGGACGTCCTCAACACGCTGCAGGAGAAGGAGGGCGCGTCCATCGAGAAGATTATGGAGCAGACGATCGGCGTCATCACCGATCGCATCGATCCGAGCGGCACGCTCGATCCACTGATCACGAGGAGCGGCGACACGGGCATCCTGATCGAGCTGCCCTACTTCGACGACAAGCTCGAACTCAAGCGCGTGCTCGAGCGCATTGCCAACCTCGGCAAGCTCGAGATGCGCATCGTCGCCGACGACGACTTCGCCGAAGGCCCCATCAAGTTCAATATGCAGGCTGAGAAGGCCCGGCTCGAAGCGTGGCTCAAAGTTCCTGAGAACAAGCAGCGGCTCAGCGAAGACGTTCGCAACCTGCGGCTCTTCAACGAGGACGTCACCCAGGGCCCGATCAGCTTCGGCAACCTCGCGTGGTACCCGCGCTACATCCGGCCCAAGTCCACGGATGCACATCCCAACGGTTGGGACACGCCGTTCACCGAGATGCCCCTGCTGAAGCAGGCCTCGGTCAAGGCCTACGACGACGCCGAGTGGAACAACGGCACCGTGCTGCCGTCGATTCTCGCCAAGCCCGCGAAGGACCAGCACCTGCTCGAGCTCGTGGCGCTCAACATGCGCGAGCGCGGCTTCTTCGGCGAAGACCTCGATCCTGCCGGCGTCGCCGCAACGAGCTCCCAAGATGGCGGCCTCGCGGTGGCCTACAGCATCGTCGGCTCACTGCACGCCGCCTACTCCAAGTGGTCCGACGACTACACGGGCAAGTGCAGCGCGATCGTGCTCAACGGGGTCGTCAAGTCGGCGCCGAAGTTCTTGGGCCGCATCCCCGGTCGAGGCCAAATCACGGGCGACTTCACCAAGACCGAAGTCGACGAACTGGTCAAGGTCCTGCGCACGGGCTCTCTGCGCGTCGAACCCGTCTTGCTGAGCAAGCTCAGCATCGGTCCGACTCTCGGTCACAAGTCGATCCAACGTGGCCTCATCTCGCTGTTGGCCGGCGGCCTGCTCGTGTTCCTGTTCATGCTGTGGTACTACCGCGTGGCGGGGATCATCGCGTGCGTGACGCTGCTGCTGAACGTCTTCCTGCTCTACTCGGGCATGTTGTTCATCCAGTCGACGATCACGTTGCCGGGATTGGGCGGCATCGTTCTCACGCTGGGCATGGCTGTCGACGCCAACGTGCTCATCTACGAACGCATCCGCGAGGAACTGAGCAAGGGCAAGGAGATGCTGCAAGCCGTGCGCGCCGGTTTCGAGCGCGCCATGTCGGCGATTCTCGACTCCAACATCACGACGCTGCTGGTCGGCATGGTGCTCTACAACGTCGGCGTCGGCCCGGTGCGCGGCTTCGCCGTGTCGCTGATGGTCGGCATCGTCACGACGCTGTTCACGCAGTTCTTCGTGACGCGCCTCCTGTTCCACGTTGCTTTGGAGAAGAACCTGCTGGCCAACTACAAGCCGCGCAATCTGTTCGGCAACGTGCAGGTCGACTTCGTCAAGCACATCGGCAAGTGCGTCACGTTCAGCTCGATCGTGATCGTCGCGGGACTGCTCTATGCCACGTTCGTAGCACCGCGCGAAGTCACCCTGGCCATCGACTTCACGGGCGGCGCCAACTTGCAAATGGTCGTCGCCAACCCGACTACGGCCGATGCCGTGCGCACTCGCCTGAGCACGGATCCCGCCTTCAACTCTGCCTATCCCAACGCCACCGTCAACACGGTCGACAACGAAGGCGATGATGTCGAAGGCGTGTTCACGGGCTTGGCCACGCAGTTCAACGTCCGCCTCAAGCTCAACGACAGCCAGCGCGACGCGATCGAGACCGGGCGCACGGCGTGGCGACTGCAGCGACAGGCCGCCGAGAAGGCCGAGCAACCGCCCATCCCCGCCTTCGAGCCGCAATACGTCGCCGAACTGCGGCGCATCTTCGGTGGAGAACTCGTCAAGCCGGCCTTCAGCGAGGCGATGACGACGCCGCACGACAAGGCCCCCAATCTGCAGTTCGCCCAAGTCGACTTGCACTTCCAGCGGCCCGTCGACCTAGTCAAGGCGAAGGAACTTGTGACCAAGAACCTGTCCCGCTCCACCGTCACCACAATTGGGGACGAAACGGCGACTTCTGCCAAGGACCTGCGTCTGGAGTGGACGACTCAGTCGAGCGTCAAGCAGTGGGAGCTGTTCGGCATAGCCCAACAAGCTCTCAGCGATCTCAAGGACGAGAACAACAAGCAGGTGGTGTTGTCCGACCCGTTCCCCGAGGCGCAGGAGATCCAGGGCCGCCTGGTCAACGACCTGCGCAACGCAGCGATCGGCGCGCTCATTCTGTCGTGGGGCCTCATCGTGCTCTACTTGCGAGTGCGCTTCCACGAGTACCGCTTCGGCGTCGCCGCGGTCGTCGCACTGATCCACGACGTGTTCGTCTCCTTCGGAATCGTCGTGTTCGCCAACCACATGGGCTGGGTGCACGCCGAAATCAGTCTGTCGATGGTCGCGTGCTTCTTGACCATCATCGGCTACTCGGTGAACGACACGATCATCATCTTCGATCGCATCCGCGAGAATCTGACCCACAATGCGCGCGAGGGCATCACAGAGCCGTTGCGGGATCTGATCAATCGCTCGCTCAATCAGACGCTGTCGCGCACGTTGCTGACGACCGGCGTGACGATGCTGGTCGTCATTGCGCAGTTCTTCGTCAACTTGGGCAGCGAGTCCGACCTCGAGTCGTTCGCATTCGGCATGTTGGTTGGCATGGTCACCGGCACCTATTCCTCGGTCTACATCGCGGCGCCGCTCTTGATCCTCCTGCAGAAGGGCGGGGATGCAGGCGCGAACCCGATGGCGAACGCCGTTGCCGCGACGGTGACTTCAGCCAACCCGCAGTCAGCCAACCCCAACCTGGGCTGAGCGCGCGCGGAATCGCATGCACGCCCCCCACGCGATTCCGCAGTTCTCCGACCGACTCGCTCCGTTCGACCTCCGCACGACCCCGCTGCTGCGCACCGACGTGCTCGTGTTGGGATCGGGCATGGCCGGGGCGTGCGCTGCTCTCCACGCAGCCTCTGCCGGCGCCCACGTACTGCTGCTGGCCAAGGACCATCTCGTCGACACCAACACCGCCTGGGCCCAAGGTGGCATCGCGGCCGCCACGCTGGTGGAGGACAGCGTCGAGACCCACGTCGCCGACACCCTGCGGGTCGGCGCGGGCATCGCCTCGCCGCCCGTCGTCCGCGAAGTCGTGCAGGCCGCGAGTGAAGCCGTCGAATGGCTGCTCGGGCTCGGCGCCCGCTTCGACCGACAGCACGGCGATGCCGACGGTGCGTTCGAACTGTCGCGCGAGGGCGGTCACAGCTTCGCCCGCGTGGTGCACAGCAACGGCGATGCAACGGGCCGGGAGCTCCAGCGTGCCCTCGTCGAGGCCGTGTCGGGCCACCCGCGCATCACCGTGCGCTCCCACGCGTTCGTGCGTGACCTCGTGCTCGCCGACGGCCGCTGCGTTGGCGCTGTCGGCATGCATGAGGACATGGAGATCGCCGTTGAGGCGGGTGCCGTGGTGGTCGCGACGGGTGGCTCGGGCCAGATCTATCGCGAGACGACGAACCCCACCGGCGCCACCGGCGACGGCCACGCCCTGTGCTTCCGCGCCGGAGCTCGTATGGCCGACTGCGAGTTCGTGCAGTTCCATCCGACCACCCTCTACATCGCGGGTGCGTCGCGCTTCCTCATCAGCGAGGTCGTGCGCGGCGCTGGCGCCGTGCTGCGCGACCGCAACGGCGAACGCTTCATGGTGCAGGCGCACCCGATGGCCGAACTGGCGCCGCGCGACGTCGTCAGCCGCGCCATCCTGGCCCGCATGGTGGCCACGAACGACACCCACGTCTATCTCGATCTCAGCACCGTTCACGGCGATCCGCGCACGCTGTTTCCCTCGATCGCGCGCATCTGTTCGACGTTCGACCTCGACCTCGCGCGCGACCCGATCCCCGTGCGTCCGGGCGCTCACTACTTCGTCGGCGGTGCTATGACCGACACCTCGGGGCGCACGTCCGTGCCGGGACTGTTCGCGGTCGGCGAAGTGGCCGCTTCGGGACTGCACGGCGCCAATCGCCTCGCTTCCAACTCGCTGCTCGAAGGTGCTGTGCTCGGCCGGACCGTGGGGCTGGCCGCCGCCGAGGCCGCCAGCGGCCCACGGCGAGGTCTGCCGCGCAGTGCCGAGGGCCCGAGCATCGCCGCGGACCCGCCCCGCCTGCTGCACGACGACTTGCTCTATTCACTCAAGAGCCTCATGTGGCGCCAGGTCGGCCTGGTGCGCGACGCCCAGGGGCTCACCGACGCCCGCGCTCGCATCGCGTTCTGGCACCACTACCTCATGCGCGCGCCGCTCGGCGATCGCCGCACCTGCCAGCTCGCCAACATGCTGACGGTGTCCGCGCTCGTCGCCGAAGCCGCGCTGCGGCGAACCGAGTCGCGCGGCACACACTTCCGCTCGGACTTCACGAACCGCGACGATGCAAACTTCTGCCGTCGCATCTTCCTGGTGCGCGCAGCCGATGGCACCGTTCAGACGGAACTGAGTTCCGTCACGGCCCCGACCGACCTGCTACCCGCGTGAGCAACCAAAACGTCGACGCCCCCCGCGGCGCCCACCGTGACCCCAATCGGGGCCACTCGACCGAAGCGATCCTGTTCGGGCTCGTGCCGATGGGCGATCCGCGCACCGCCGCCGAAGCCCTCAACGAGCTGCAACTGCTGGCCGAGACCGCCGACTTCGTCGCGGCCGGCTGCATCGTGCAACACCGTCGCCACGCCGATCCACACAGCTATCTGGGCAGCGGCAAGCTCGAAGAACTGGCCGAAGTGGTGCGGCTCGCGCACAGCGGGGCCGTCATCTGCGACGACTCGCTGACGCCCAACCAGGCCAAGAACATCGAGACCGCCGTCGGCGTGCCCTGCATGGATCGCAGCGAGGTCATCCTGCAGATTTTCGGCATGCACGCACGCACGCCGCAGGCCAAGCTGCAAGTCGAGTTGGCCGCGCTGCAGTACGAGATGCCGCGTTTGCGGCGGCGCTGGACCCACCTAGAACGCCAGCGCGGTGGCATCGGCGTGCGCGGCGGCGCCGGCGAGAAGCAGATCGACGTCGACCGCAACCTGCTTCGCACCCGCATCGCGACCGTCAGCAAGGAGATCAAGCGCATCGAGCAACACAAGGTTCGCGAAGTGCAGGCGCGGCCCGAGCTCTTCACGATCGCGCTCGTCGGTTACACGAACGCCGGCAAGTCGAGTCTCCTGAACCGCCTCACCGACGCCGGCGTGCTGGCCGAGAACCGCCTGTTCTCGACCCTCGACACGCGCACCAGACCGTGGCGCTTCGCCGGCGGCCGCACGGTGTTGCTCACCGACACGGTGGGCTTCCTGCGCAAACTGCCCCACCAACTCGTGGCGAGCTTCCACGCCACGCTCGAAGAGGCCCTCAACGCCGACCTGCTGCTCGTGCTCGTCGACGGCAGTTCGCCCGAAGCGCTCGAACAACTGCACACGGTCGACGAGGTGCTCGACACGCTCGGCGCCAGCGGATTGCCGCGCGTCACCGTGCTCAACAAGCTCGACCTCGTCACCGACCGCGCCGCCCTCGCCCCGCTCTGGCAGGCGGAATCGCGCGCTGTCGCCCTCTCGGTGCTGACCGGCGACGGCATGCCCGAGCTCATGACCGCGATCACTGACCGCGTGGCGCAGGTCGAGGACCGCGTCGAGATCCTGCTGCCGCACGCTGCGGGTGCCCTGCACGGGGAGATCCGCGCCAAGGCGACCGTGCTGTCCGAGTTCTACACCGAAGAAGGTTGCCTTATGGAGATCCAGGTGTCGCCGGCGCTGCTCGGCCGCTTGCTGGCCGAGGGGGCTCGCCGAGCCGAGCCGAAGGATCGACCGAGCCCGCCCGCTGACGCGAGTTGAACGCCCCGACGGTGCGTGGCTCGCGCCACGATCGTGCGCGTCAGCCCTGGTCCCGCTCGGGAATCCATCGCGCGGCCCTGCCAATTGCCGCGGCGACGTACACGATCGGCGCAGTGCGTCGGGTGCACCATTGGCGCGACCCAGCGGCGAGCTGCGCGGTGCGGGCAACTCGCGGTAGCCACCCAGCAGTGCCGGCGTCTCGAAGGCCGCCAACTCTCCGTACGCGCCGTCGGGCACGCTGACGAAGCCTTCGAGCAACAGTGCCCTGCGGCACGCGTCGAGTTCGGGATCGCCAGCCGCGGCGAGCAACGCCTCGTGCAGGAGCTGGCGCAACCCCGGCTCGGTATGCACCGAGGTCACGTAGGGTGGCGCCAGCGCCGGTGCTGTGATCGCCATCACGCGCATGCCGCGCAACGCCGAAGGTCGCACGCGCCGCAGCAGGTCCATGACGACGACGTCGATGCATGCGGCGTCACCTCGTTCTTCCTGCACCGCGAGCAGACTGTCGGTGTGCGAGCCGCTGAGCTGCACTTCGCCAAAAAACGCGCCGTCGATCGCGAGCGGGGCGTTCAACGGCCGCAGCGCATTCGTGCCCGAATGCGAGGTCGCCTCGTTGACGACGAGCCGCCGGCCACGCAGGTCAGGCATACACAACCCGGCGCGCGCATGGCCGCAGCCAATTCCCCCCCCTCCCGGGCATTCGGCGCACAGGAATCATCGAGTGGCCATTCTCCGGTTACGCTCGGCCCTACCCCTCAC
>JBDSBS010000017.1:0-3644 GCA_039921435.1 Planctomycetota bacterium
CGCGAAACCGAGCCTCGCCGATCGCTTGCGACCGCTCGTCGAAGCCGTGGCCGCCGGTCGCGCTGACGACGCCGGCAAGGCCGAACTCGAACGGCTGCTGCTAGCGTTCTGGCGCGCTCGTTTGGGACTGAAACAGGCGAAGGCGCAGGCTGCACTCGCCGAGATGCGGCAGCATGCCGAGGCCGGCGCGCTGCTTCGCCAGCTGGAAGCGTGGCTACACATGCCTGTGCCGCCGGCGTCGCTCGATGTTGCGGCGTTGCTCGCGCCCTACCGCTCGGTGTCGGCCGAGAGCTTCGACGAGCCGGCGCCCAAGCCACCAGCCAAGACCGGCGGCAAGTCGGCGGCCAAGGCGGAGGCGTCCTGATGTTCGGCCGCCCGTGGCTCTTGCTACTGTTGGCGCTGCCGCTGCTGCACCTGTGCTGGGTCTGGCAACGCCGCAGCCACCGCGTCGTGCTGCCGTTCGACGGCGGCGCCACGGATCGCCAAGGTCGCGGCAGCGGGTGGTTCGTGCGCGGGTTGCTGGGCCTCGGCGAGTCGTTGCCGGCGCTGTTGCTCGCGGTCGCGATCTTGCTGCTGTCGCTGCCGCAAGAACTCGCGGTGCCCAAGCAGAAGCGCGCGCTGACCAAAATCCAGTTCTGCGTCGACATATCGGGTTCGATGACAGCCAAGTTCGGCTCGGGCAATCGCTACGACGCGGCGATGAAGGCGATCAACGAGTTCCTCGACTACCGCAGCGGCGACTCGTTCGGGCTCACGTTCTTCGGCAACAACTACCTGCACTGGGTGCCGCTCACGAGCGACCCGTCGGCGTTCCGCTGCGCGATTCCGTTCATGAGCCCGGAGAACAACATCCCGGGCTTCGGTGGCACCGAGATCGGCAAGGCGGTGCTCGGTTGCCGCGAGATGCTGGTCTCGCGCAGCGAAGGGGATCGCATGTTGGTGCTCGTCACCGACGGTTGGAGCAGCGACCTCGGCAACGGTGCCGAGATGGAGATCGCCAAGCGGCTCAAGCGCGACGGCATCACGCTGTTTGCGATCAACATCCAGGAGAGCGAGGCGCGCGGCGAGATCGTCAATCTCGCGAGGCTCACGGGCGGCGAAGTCTTCAATCCAGGTGACACGAGAGCGCTCGGCGAGTGCTTCAAGCACATCGACAAGATGACCAAGGCAAAGCTCGAACAGGGCATTGCCGAACTCGTCGACTGGTTCTTGCCGTTCTGCATCGCTGGGCTCGCGATCCTCGGTCTCTATGGCCTCGTGCAGTTGGGCTTGAGGTACACGCCATGGTGAGTCTCGTGGTGACTTGCATCGCGTTGCTCTTGGCGTTGCTCGGCGAAGTGCTGCACATGCGGCGCGTGCGGCGCATCGCGCACCTCGCGTTTGGTCCCGAAGGCAAACCGGCCGGTCTGGCGCAGGTGGCGCCGTGGCTGCGGGTGCTCGCCCACGGCGGGCTCGCCTGGGGCCTGATCACGCTGCTCTACGTCGAGCCGCGCGTGCACCACAGCGACGAAGTGCCCGACGAAGAGTGGCGGCACCTGCTGCTCGTGCACGATGTGTCGCCCAGTATGCTGCTGCGCGACGCTGGCGTGAATGGCGACCAGAGCCGCGCGCAGCGCGCCAAGGAACTCGTCGACTCGCTCTTCGACCGCGTGCCGATCGGCAAGTTCAAGATCACGGTCATCGCGACCTACAACGGCGCCAAGCCGGTCGTCGAAGACACGCGTGACATCGAACTCGTGCGGCACATCCTCAGTGAGGTCGACATGCGCTACGCATTCAAGGCCGGCAGCACGCGTTTGTTCGACGGCATCGCCGAGGCGTGTCGCATCGCCAAGCCGTGGCGCATGAAGAGTTCTCTGCTCGTGATCGTCAGCGACGGCGACACGGTGCCTGCGACCGGCATGCCCGAGCTGCCGCCGTCGATTGGCGGCACGCTGGTCATCGGGGTTGGCGACAACGTCGCCGGCAAGTTCATCGCCGGCCACCAGTCGCGCCAGGACGCGAGCACGCTGCGGCAGGTCGCAATCCGACTCGGTGGCGAGTTCCACAACGGCAACAAGCGGCAAGTGCCGAGCGACATCCTCGCCGATGCCGCGGCCGACTCTCGCAAGCCGCTGATCGAACGGCTGACGCTGCGCGAGTACGCGCTGCTGGCCATCACCTTGGCGAGTGCGCTGCTCGCTTTGCTGCCGATGCTGCTGCACTACTTCGGCACGCGCTGGCGGCCCGGCGTCGCGGCGGCCGTCGCGGCGTGACTGCGGCGGCTCGCGCGTCCATGCGCGAAGTGGCCCAGCCGAAGCCGCGCCGGCGAGCCGCTACCGGTGCGTGCCTGCTGGTCATCGTGGCGCTCGGGCTACTGTCGCGCCGGTATCCACTGCCGGGGTTCTTGGCCGAGTACACTGGCGACGCGCTCTACGCCGTCGCGGTGTTCGTCACGCTGACGCTGGTGTGGCCCGCCGGGCGCATTCGGACGCTCGCGGTTGCCGCGTGGCTATCGTGCGCGGCCATCGAATGCTCGCAGCTGCTGACGTGGCGATGGTTGGTCGCACTGCGCTCAGCGTCGGTCGGAGCGCTCGTTCTCGGCCAGGGCTTCCAATGGGCAGATCTGGTGGCCCATGCCGTCGGCGTGGCCTTGGCGGCCAGTGTGACTGCCGGTTTGCGGCGCTGGCGAGATAGCCCACGGACCGGGGCGGTTCGCTGACTCCGCGATGGGCCCGAGCCGAGACGCTCTTGGTACGCCCGGTACCGCCCCAGCCGCCTCCTTTTTTCTCCTGCTTGCCCCGGCACGGCTCCGTTCCCGATAGACTGGCCAGCCGTCGGGAGCCTCGCGCCGCGTGGTTCTGCGACCGACCCCATCCGAGCGGAGAAACAGATGCGGAACATCCTGTTGGTCAGTTGGCTCCTCGTGCCCATCGGCGCGTGGGCATACCACGAAGGTCCGGGCCAGGATCGCGTGGCTCTCGAGAACGCCGATGCGGTGCTCGTCGCAGCACACCAAGCGGCCGATGCCGGCAAGTGGTCCGATGCTGTGCGTGGCTACGAAGAGGCGCTCGGCAAGCTTCCCAAGGAAGACTCGGCGGCCATGAGGTCGACGGTGCAGCGACTGCAGATCGAGTTGAACAAGGCCCGCATGCAGGCCAGTGGCTTGCCGACGGCGCGCCAAGAACTCGATTCGCTCGTCGAGCAGATGGAAGCCGAAGCGAGCACCGACCCGAAGCTGCTCGCCGAAGCGCGGCAAGCGCTCGCCCGGTCGCAGTACTACACGACCTGGCTCATGCGGCTCGAGGGTCTCGACCGCGAAGTGTGGGAGCCCGAGGTCGAGGCAGCCCGCCAGAACTGGCGACTCCTGGCCGAGCAGGCCGGCACCGAGACCGAAGCCGTGCGGCATCGTTCCGACCTCGAATCGGCGATCCGCCTCTCGCGCATCGAGATCGAAGACCTGCAGGGCCTGCCCCTGCCCGGTGAATGAGAAGGCTGCGGCACGAAGGCCGGTCGGCCTCGCATCAGCAAGAAGAAGAGCAAGGGTCCCCCCTCCAGTGGCGCGAGCAGTGGCCCGCCGCCGGACGGTGGCGGTTCCTGAGCTGGATCGCCCGATCCTGACGTAGAGAGCGCGCGGCCGAGTGATCGGCCGCGCGGCGGTTTTG
>JBDSBS010000018.1:0-2785 GCA_039921435.1 Planctomycetota bacterium
CCTTCTTGCCGACCTGCACGGTCAGCGGCGCGATCTCGGCGGCGAACTTACCGGCCTTGACAGCCGCGGCACCGAGCTGGTGGCTGCGCAGCGCGTACTCGTCTTGCGCTTCGCGCGAGATGCCGACCTGCTTGGCAACGTTCTCGGCAGTCTGCGCCATGAAGAACTTGCAGAACGGGTCGTAGAGGGCCGCGTACAGCAGGTCCTCGATCTTGGGTTCGGCGCCGAAGCGAAAGCCTTCGCGCGCACCGCGGATCACGTGCGGCACCTGGCTCATGTTCTCCATGCCACCCGCGAGGCACAGTTGTGATTCACCGGCGAGCATCGAATGCGCGGCCGAAACCACGGACTGGATGCCAGACCCGCACAGGCGATTGACGGTGAGCGCTGGCTTGTCGATCGGCACCCCCGCCTTCAGTGCGACATGGCGCGCCCCGTAGATGGCATCGCTGCTGCTCTGCGCGGCGTTGCCGACGAACGTCTCGTCGACCATCTCGGCCTTCACGCCGCAACGCTGCAGGGCCGCCTTGGCCGCATGTGCCGCCAGGTCGATGGCACTGACATCCTTGAATCGGCCAAAGCCGGGTGTGCCCGAGTATTCCGCCATGGCGGTGCGGGCGCCGCCGACGATCACGAGTTCTGGTCGCATCTGCAGAGCATCGATCATGCCCCTGCCGATCGCAAGTTCGGCTTGCCCGACGTGCCCGACCAGGCAGCTCCTGCCACTCCGGCATCGCCGCGGCGCCCATGCCGCCGTAACATGAGGTCATGGTGCACGCGTTCCGTCCGTTCTTCGCCTTGGCCTTGTTCCTACTGCCAGGAGCCTGCGCAAACCTCAACTTCTACTCCGACGACGAACTCAACAAGCTCGGCGTCGAGGCCTACGCCGAGTCCACCAAGGAGCACCCCGAGATCAAGAGCGGGGCTCAGTACGAGATGGTGCAGCGCGTCGGGCGCAAGATCGCGGCGGCTTCGGAGGAGAACTTCGAGTGGGAGTTCAAGCTGCTCAAGGCCGACGACACGCCCAACGCCTTCTGCCTGCCGGGTGGCAAGGTCGCGATCTACACAGGCATCCTACCGCTCACCGAGAACGAGAACGGATTGGCCGCGGTCATGGGCCACGAAGTCGCACATGCGATTCTGCGGCACGGCGGCAAGCGCATGAGCCAGAACATGGTCGCCGGCGGCCTGCTCAGCGCTGTGCAGGCCGGCATGGGCATGGCTGCCATGGGCGAACAGACCCAGCAGATGACGATGGCTGTGCTGGGCGGCGCCGCCAAGGTCGGCGTGTTGCTGCCGTTCAGCCGCGACCACGAGACCGAAGCCGACGTCGAAGGGCTGCGCTACGCGATCCGCGCCGGCTACGACCCTGAAGAAGCGCCGCGCCTATGGGAGCGCATGGCCAAACTCGGCGGCAGCGACACGCCGTCGTGGCTCAGTACGCACCCGGCTTCGGAAGAGCGCGCTGCCAACTTGCGCAAGTTGATCCCGCAGCTGCGCGAACAGGAGAAAGGCTGGAAGCCGAAGCCTCCGCCCGCCACGCCAGGTGCGCCGACCAAGAAGGTCGACCCGGGCGCGGTCGGTCGCTGACGCACTCCGGGTGAAGCGCTACTCTTCGATACAGAGCGACTTGTAGCCGACCCCGACGTTGAGAATGCGCTGCAGCAATTGACCGTAGTCGAGGCCTGCCGCTTGGGCCGCCTCGGCGAAGTCTTCGTACGCCGTCAGGTCGGCGTTGACGTTGATCTCGATGACGTAAACCTTGCCTTCGGTGTCCATGCGCAGGTCGACGCGCGCGCAGCCCCACAAGTGCAGCGCCTTGTAAGCGCGCCTCGCAGACCGGACCGCTCGAGCTGGGCATTGAGGCGCTCGATGCGACCTTCGAGGGCAGAGACTTCGATCTCGATCTCGAGGTCGCGAACCCGGACGTCGAGCAGTTCTTTCGGCTCCAGGTCCACCCACCTGGGCGATGCGCTTCTCCGGCGCGAGGCACGCCTGCCGCCCGATGCCCTTCCACTCGGGGACTTGCCCCGACTCGCCGCGCTGCGCCTCAACGGACCACTCTTACGCGACGGAATCGTTCCTCGCAGGTGAGTGCGCTCACCGATCTTCGACTGGCTTGTAGGCGCGCGGCAGCTCGCCCATGTAGACCTGCCGCGGCCGCGTGATACGGGCTTCGGAATCGGCCTGGTACTCGAGCCATTGCGAGACCCAACCAGGCATGCGCCCGATGGCGAAGAACACCGTGAAGAGCTCGACCGGGATGCCGAGCGCCTTGTAGATGATGCCCGAGTAGAAGTCGACGTTCGGGTAGAGCTTGCGCTCGATGAAGTAGTTATCGCTGAGCGCGATCTGCTCGAGTTCGAGCGCGATGTCGAGCAGCGGGTCCTTGCGGCCGAGCTGACCGAGCACGTCGTAGCAGGCGCGCTTCAAGATCAAGGCCCGCGGGTCGTAGTTCTTGTAGACGCGGTGGCCGAATCCCATGAGCCGCACGCCGCTGTCCTTCTTCTTCGCGAGCTCCATGAACTCGCGCGCCGTACGCTCGCCGTCGCGGATCGAGATCAGCATCTCGATGACGGCTTGGTTGGCGCCGCCGTGCAGCGGCCCCCACAGTGCCGAGATGCCGGCCGACACGCTCGCGAACAGATTCGCGCCCGAGCTGCCGACCGTGCGCACCGTGCTCGTCGAGCAGTTCTGCTCGTGGTCGGCGTGCAGGATCAGCAGCAGGTCGAGCGCACGCGCCATCACCGGGTTGGGCTCGTAGTCCTCGCACGGCGTGCCGAAC
>JBDSBS010000019.1:0-8328 GCA_039921435.1 Planctomycetota bacterium
CCGTCGCCGTCGCCGCCGTCGTACATCTCGGCGATCTCCTCGCGCGCGGCGTGCAAGTCCTTGGGCGTCTTGACCGGCAAAAACCGCGTACCGCGCCCGCTGCGCCGCACCTTCAGGAAGCTGGTGCTCAGGTGCGCTGTCAGCTCGCCGATCAGGTGCTCGATCTGCACAGCGCGGCGATCCTCGACGGTCTTCTCGACGTAGTACCGACCGAGGTCGAAGTCGCAGTCGAGTGCCTGCGCCGTGAACGTGAACGTATTGGTATTGAAGACGCCGACGATGTTGGGGTCGAAGCCTGGCGGGTATCGCACTTGCTCGACGAGTTGCGTGCGACCCTCGTAGAGGAACGGCGAGCCGCCGACGTCCTCGGGCCACTTGGGTGCCAGTTCGACGGTGGCATCGCGCGCACTCTCGATGTGGTGGCCCAGGATGACGGCGTCGACGCGTGCGCCGACGTTGTCGACGTTCTTGACGAGCAGGTAGCGACCGCCGCCGTCGAGGAAGCGCTGCAGCGCGCCGCAGCCGCGGAAGGCTGGCGCGAAGTCGCCGTGGCCGGGGCCGTACGGAGAGATTTCGCCGTTCTCGAGCGTCAAGGGCTTGCCCTTGGTGTCCATGCGCAGCGCGATGAACTGCGTGAAGCACTCGATGCGCTTGTTGTCGGCGCCGAAGTGCTCGTGCTCGACGAGGTGGGCGCGCGTCGCTTCGTCGGTGGTAAAGCTGTTCATGAAGAACATCGGCACGTGCCCGCCCGTGCAACGTTCGGCCCGCAGCACGTCCTCGATCGCGAGTGCCAAGAACGTGCGCTCGGGGCCCAACACCGGCACCACGCCCTTGACGACGCCGCCAAAGCGCGTCGCCATGCCGCCGTTGAGCACAACGACACCGAGTTCTCCTCGAGCGATCGCCGTGCGCCCCAGTTCTTCGAGCGCGCGCCAGGCCTTGGTGCCGCTGCCCGGCAGCTGCTGCAACGTCCCGGGTGGTGGGGCCAGCAGATCGCCCGTGACGGCGTTGGTGCTCTTCGACAGCCGGCCGGCCGCGATGTCTTCCTGCCATCGTTGCTGCAATTCGGCGTCGAAGCCGTAGCGCTGCAGGAAGGCGACTTGCTGCTCGGTCAGTCCGTTCAAGGCACGCGCAGGCTATCCGCTGGACCATTCCGTGGCGAGCCTGCGATCGCTACACCTGAGCCGAATGCAAGCGCGCGTTGGCATTGGCACCTTGGCTCCGCTCGAGCCCGACGCACCGCTCGTGGTGTTGTCGGGTGTGGGGCCTTTGACCGCCGAGCGTCTGGCGGCGGCGGGGCTGCGCACGGTGCTCGACCTCGTGTCGTTCTTTCCGCGCCGCTACCGGGCGATGCGCGAGCTCGCTGCACCGGACGAAGCCTCGGTCGGCGAACTCGTGCGCGTGCGCGGCGAAGTGCAGCAAGCGCGCCTCGTCTGGTTGCCGGGGCGCCGCACGATGGTGACCGTGCCGTTCACGGCCGCCTTTGGCAGTGTCTTCGAGGCACAGTTCTTCAACCAACCGTGGCTCAAGAAGGCCTATCCGCCTGGCCAGCAGAGGCAGGTCGAAGGACTGCTGACGCAGAAGGGCCGGCGCTTCGTCATGCAGCAAGCGCGCGTGTTGCCAGTCGGCGCGGCTCCGGTCGGCGAAGTGCAATTGCGCTATCCCGAGGTCGAAGGCATTTCCACGCCGCGCCTGCAGACGTGGATCGGGACCTGCCTCGATCGAATGGACTGGGCACGCGTGCACCTGCCGCCGTTGCCGCGCGGGCTCGAAGAGCTCGACGGGTCTGCCCCCGAATTGATGGCGGCGATGCATCGGCCGGTCGACACAGCCCAGCACGAAGCGGCGCGCCGCCATTTTGCAGTGCGGGAGGCCGCTCTGCTGTTTGCCGAGATCGAACGCGCGCGACGTTCGCGGGCACAGCGGCCCGCGTGCGGGTTTCCCGTCGACGAGGCTCTGGCCGCGCGCATCCTGCGGCGCATTCCGCTACGACTCACGCAAGACCAAGACGCCGCCGTGCGCGCGATCTGGACCAAGCTGGCAGGTCCGTCGGCGATGGGGGTCTTGCTGCAGGGGGACGTCGGCACCGGCAAGACGGCGGTCGCGATCGCGGCAGCATTGGCGGTGCTCGCCCGCGGCGGTCAGGTGGCGTTCTTGGCGCCGACCGAGCTGTTGGCCGAACAACACTGTGCGGTCGTGACCCAGTGGCTGCTCGGCAGCGACGTGCAGGTCGCGCTGTGCACGGCTGTGCAGAAAGCGTTCGACCCCAGCGTCGCGGGCGCGCAGCTCGTCTTCGGCACACACGCGCTGCTCGCTGGCGAGCTCGTGCTGCCTCGTCTGAGTCTCGTCGTCGTCGACGAACAGCACCGCTTTGGCACAGCTCAGCGTATGGCGCTCGTGCACAAGGGCGACAATCCGCACGTGCTCGTGATGACGGCGACGCCGATTCCGCGCACGCTGGCGCTGGTGATGTTTGGCGACCTCGACGTCGTGTTCCTGCGCCATCGGCCACCGGGTCGGCGGCCCGTGCGCGCGTTCCATCTGCCGAGCGAACAGTGGCCGCGCGCCGTGCGTTGCATCGCGCGGGCCGTGCGGCGGCGTGGACGGGTGTTCGTCGTCTGTCCAGCGGTCGGCGAAGAAGGCGAGAAGGGCGGCGTCGTGCGCGTGCACGAGGCGCTCGCGGGCAAGTTCCGCTGCGGACTCGTGCACGGTCGCCTGAAGACTGCCGAGCGACAGGCCGTGCTGCAGTCGTTCCGCGAGGGTGCGATCGACGTGTTGGTCGGCACCACGGTGCTCGAGGTCGGCGTCGACGTGCCCGACGCGACGCTCGCGGTGATCGTGGCCGCCGACCGCTTCGGCATCGCAACGCTGCACCAGGTGCGCGGGCGCGTCGGCCGCAGCGTGCGGCGCGGGCTCGCCGTGCTGTGCGGACCGCGCACGGAACGCGTCGCGGCGGTGTGCGAGACGACGGATGGGTTCCAGCTCGCCGAGAGAGACCTCGCGATCCGCGGCAGCGGCGAACTGATGGGCACGGCGCAGAGTGGCTTCGCCGATCTGCGCGCGCTCGACCCCACCGAAGACCTCGAACTGCTGCTGCGCGTGCGTAAGGCCGTGCAGGACGAAGCCTCCGCGGGCGGTGTTGTATGAGCGGCGAGCGCGTGTTGTCGGTGGCCGAGGCGCGCGGGATCGACCGCGATGCTGCCGTTCGGCTCTGCATGCCGACGATGCTGCTCATGGAGAACGCCGCGCGTTCGACAGCCGAGGTCGCGCGCACGCTCGGCCAGCGCTTCGTGATCCTGGCGGGAACTGGCAACAACGGGGGCGACGGGGTCGCGATGGCGCGGCATCTGGGGCTGGCGCGCTGCGCCGTGCACCTGCTCGCCGAACCCGATGCTGACAAGGCGTCCGATGCGGCGCTGCAGCTGCGCATCGTGCGTGCTGCCGGTTGGCGGCCGATCGTCGGCGCCTTGCCGAGTCTCGACGAACACCGCGGTGAGGTGTGGATCGATGCACTGTTCGGCACGGGACTCGATCGCGAACTGGCCGGTCCCGCGAGGGCTTGGGTCGAAGCGTTCGACCGCGCGGCGGGACCGAAACTCAGCATCGACATCCCTTCGGGTTTGCACGGCGACACGGGTGCGGTGCTCGGTGCTGCCTGCCACGCGGACGTGACGGTGACGTTCGTCGCCAAGAAGCGCGGCATGACGACGGCGACCGGAGCCCAGCATTGTGGGCGCGTCGTCGTGGTGGGCTTGGGTCTGCCCGACGAGCCAGCTTCGTAAGTGCGGGGCCTTGCGGATACCGTTCGGCGGCATGGACAAGCGGAGCGTTGTGGTGGTTCTCTGCCTCGTCGGAGTGCTCGTCGCGCAGGAGCCGGTGCCGGCTGCGGTGAGCGAACCGCTCGATCTGGCGGCGCTCGCGAAGCTGCTCGACGAAGCGCCTCTGCCGTCCGTACGGACGCTGATCCCTGCCGACGCGCTCGCACGGTGGGATACCCTGGCCGCGCGGCTCGCGCCCGAGGACCTCGAAGACGCCGCACAATTCGCCGCCACCGATACCGTGCGCTTCGCGGCAGCCGCTCGCATCTTGGAACAACCGGACGAGGCGCGTGCCACGACGGCGGGGTTGCTGCGCGAGATCCGAGCGTGTCGGTTGCTGGAGGCTGCCGGTGCGGCCCAGGAATCCATGCGCGTCATGACGAAGAACGCCGTGCGCTACGATTGGCTGCCGAGCCTTGGCGATGCGGCACATCGTCGGTCCCGAGGCCTCAGCGCGCGGCTCTTGCGCGAACATCCCGATGACCCGGCCGTCGGCGCATTCCTGCTGATCGTCGACGACGAACTCACAGGGTACTCGGCGGCGTCCGTGCGCGCGGACGCACAGCGGCGTCTCGGCAGCGAGGCTACCTCGGCGCAGTTCGTCAGTCTCGCCGCGAGCGCACTCGAGGAACGCGACCTCGATGGAGCGCAGTCGGCACTCGCCGCGATGGCGTCCGCGAAGATGCCAAAGGCCCTGGTCGCACGGCGGCGGATCGCAGCTCGCGCCTTCGAACTGCGGGGCCGAATCATCGACGCCAAGGCTCAGGTCGAGATCGCCAAGGAGCCGGGGCTCGCCGGACAGATCGCCCACCTTCGCCTGCTGCGGGCCGCGAACTCGGACGCCGCGGTCGAATCGAGCCGCGAACTGGTGGCTGCCGGCGTGCAGCATGCGCTGCCGTTTTCGGTCCTGGCGCAGGACGCATGTGCAAAGGGCCGCTTAGCCGAAGCCGCTGCGTTGCTGGACCGTTCGGCGGCTCTGCCCGGTCGCGATGCGCTGACGGTCGCGGACATGTTCTGGTGCAAGATGGTGCCAATGATGCAGAAGCTCCCGGCCACGGATGCCGAGGAGCAGGTCAAGGCGAAGTTCACCGAGCTGTTGGGTTCGGCCGACACCATCCTGGCCAGCGACGACTCCGAAGAAGCCGCGGTCCTGGCGTGGTTTCGCAACGAGCTGTCGTGGCCGCTGCCTGGCTGGGAGGGAACCCTGGGTCGGTCCCTGGCCGCGGCCGAGTCGCTGCAGCGCACCTTGCCGGCGTCGCTGACTGCCTACCAGACCCTGCTCGCGGCGGCGTCGTTCGCCGAGGACCGGGCGGCTGGCCTGAAGGTGCTGATGCAGCCGATTCCGGTTGCCCTGGCCGAGCTCGACGAGTTGGCCCTGCTGCGCGCGTCTATCTTCGTGCGCGGTCTGCTCGCTGCGGATCGCACGCCTTCTACCGCGGAACTCGATCGCGTACTCGGAGACCTCGAGCGCGTGCAGCGCGATGGGCGTGACGCCGCCTACCTGCGCGGTGTGCTGGAATGGTGGAGCGCACTGCGGCCCGGTGCCTCGACGGATGTCATGCGCGAGGCGCGCGCGCACTTCGCCGCGGCCCAACGTGGGCCGGTCGATGTCGGTATGTGGCCAGCGGCCTGTGCCCTGTTCGTCGCCGATCTCGGTCTCGGTGCGCATGCGGACCTGCGCGACCTGCTGCAGCAGCGCGAGCTCGTCGATCCCGACCACGAGGCCCCCGTCGGCGTCTCGCTGCTCAGTCTGGTTCTCATGAGCGACGATGTGAGCCCGGCCGCCCTCGCGGAGGTCGAGGGGGTGTTTGCAGACATCGCACACAAGCCCTCGTTGGTGGCACTGCACAGCGCTGCGGCGGTGGGGCGAAGCGCCCGCGGCGATCTCGAGGGATCGCGGCGGGCGGCCAAACAAGCGATGCAGGCGATCGCCGGCGGGCGCGCCACCGACCTGCCGCACGACCGCGGCGTGCTCTCCGAAGGCTGGTTTGGGTTGATTCTGGGTTTCCGGGGCCCGCGCCCGCACCTCGATGTCGATCTGCGCATCGTCTTCTGGATCCTGCCGAGCTTGCCGAGCCCGGCGCAGCTGAAGCAGTTTGCCGGCAAGTAGCGCGAGTCTGCCTCAGCCGAGCGCGCGCCAGAACGCACCGAGCTCGCGCGCGAACGTCGCCGGATCCTCCATCGGCGTCATGTGCCCACAGCCGGCAACCACTGCGAGCTTCGCGCCTGGGATCGATTTCGCCATCTGCTCCGACTCCGCGCGCGGCGTGATCGCGTCCTCGCTGCCGACGACGACGAGCGTCGGCACCGCGATCGACGGCAGCATGTCCGTGCGGTCGGGACGGTCACGCAGGCCGCGCAAGTCGGCCACGATCGTCTCGATCGATTGCGCCTCCATCATCGTCTGCAATCGTGCGCGCAGCATCAGGCCGTGCGCATCGCTGGCGGGGCGCGAGGCGAGCAGCTTCGGCAGCATGCCGGCTGCCAGCGCGCCACGCCCCTGGGCGACGACGGTCTGCGCCGCGGAGTTGCGCGAGGCCTTGCCGGCGTCGTCGTCGCTGCGCGAACGTGTGTCGACGAGCGCCAGCGAACGCACGAGCCCACCGTGATGCTGCCACAGCGCCTGTGCGACGTAGCCGCCCATCGACAACCCGACGATGTCGATGGCATCGTCGGTCAGCGTGTGGATCACGGTCGAGACGTCATCAGCCAGCAGTTCCATCGTGTGCACCGTGTCGCCACACCACGGCGACTGGCCATGTCCGCGCAGGTCGATGGCAGCGAGTGTGCGTTGTTCGGCGAGCGGGCCGTGCATCACGTCGAGCCACATGCGGTGGTCGAGCGGGTAGCCGTGCAGCAGCATCGCGAGCGGGCCGTGACCGGCGAGATGCACCGCGAGGCGCGTGTTTTCGAACGCGATGAAGCGTGTTTCCATTCCAGATCTCCTCTGTGTCTCCTCTGTGGCCTCGTGTCGCAGTCCGAGTGTTGCGGTGGGGGTCAGCGCAGGCGCAGGCGCGCGATCGCCTCGACGTGGAAGGTCTGCGGGAACATGTCGTAGCCTTCGACCTGTTCGAGTTCGTAGCCACCGTCGACGAGTTGGCGCAGGTCGCGCGCGAGCGTCTGCGGGTCGCACGAGACGTAGACGATGCGCTTGGCCTGCAGCTTCAGCAGCAGCTTGATGGCCGGTTTCGCACCCAGGCGCGGCGGATCCATGAGCACGAGGTCGGGCCGTTCTTTGTTGTCGCGCAAGAACTGCTCGGTCGTCGCGCGCAAGTACGTGACGTTGTCGCAGCCGTTGGTCTTGACGTTGACGCGGCCGAGTGTCGTCGCGCGCCGTTCGTCTTCGACCGCCGTGACGCGCGCAAAGCGCCGACTCAGCGGCAGCGAGAACAGCCCGACGCCGGCGTAGAGATCGAAGGCGAGTTCGCCGCGTTCGTCACCGATGGCGCCGGCGACGAGTTGTTCGACGAGGTGGCGGTTGCCCTGGAAGAAGCACTCGGGTTCGATCAGGAAACGGAAGCCGAGCACTCGATGCTCGACGAGGTCCTTGCGCAGCCCCGGCAGCTCGGGTGCCCACGACGCACCGCCCTCGCCGCAGGCGGCGTCGATCTGGTATGGCCAGTCGCGCGGTGGCAGCGTGGCGATCGCCGCTCGCACCGACGCGAGGCCCTGCTCGAGTTCGGGTGCGAGCACGGGACACTGCTGCACGTCGACGACGCTGTGCGTGAAGGCGCTGTGGAAGCCGAGTTTGGCTGGCGATGCTTCGGTGCCCACGGCCGAAGCTGCGTCGGCATCGAGCTTGGCCCGCCGGTCCTTGCGGCTCAGCCGGCCCTGCTTGCCGTCGCTGCGTTCGCCCGAGGTCGCCAGCAGCTTGAGCTGCGTGCGCGTGCGATAGCCCCACGGTTGTGCGTGGTGCACGACGATTGGCTGCGGCCAGTCGAAGCCGCCCGTGCGGGTCAGGGCGTCGCGCACGAACTCGCTCTTGGCAGCAACCTGCGTCGCGTAGTCCACGTGCTGGAACTGGCAGCCGCCGCATTCGCCGAAGTGCTGGCAACGCGGTGTCACGCGGCCCGGTCCCGGTGCCAGGATCTCGACGATGCGCGCGCGAACGAACTTCTTCTCGACCTCGGTGACCTCGACGCGCAGGCGATCGCCGGGTGCGGCGAACGGCACGAAGACGGCAAGTCCGTCGTGGCGCGCGATCGCGAAGCCGCCGAAGCCGAGTCGTTCGGCCGTGACTTCGAGGATTTCGCCGGCAGCGGGGGTCGTCATGGGGGCGAACAGGCTACCACGCGGGTGGGCTAGCGGCGGCACGTTCGGCGTCGACGAGTAAAAGCCCGCGCGACGGTTCGGTGCGGTCGCGAAGGTGCCGTCAGTGTGCTTCCGGGCGAGGGCCGCCGAGCTCCGGCTCGTCGGCCGAGCACTGCTGCGTTGCACTGGGCACCAGCAGGTTGCGAGCCAGTCGGGCGAACCACTCGCGAGCGTTCTTCGGCGCCTTCGTGCCACCATC
>JBDSBS010000020.1:0-15529 GCA_039921435.1 Planctomycetota bacterium
ACCGGCTATCGCCATCAGCGCCAACAGGCCCATGGTCTTCAGCACCACGGTCTTGCCCCCGGTGTTCGGGCCGGTGACGACCAGCAGGTGGTTGGGATCACCGAGCGCTACATCGAGCGGCACGATGCTGCTCGCCTCCCGCTGCCGCAGCAACAGAGGGTGCCGCGCGCCGTGCAACCGCAGCGCTCCCGTCTCGATCAGGGTGGGCACCGTGTAGCCGTCGTTTACAACGAGCCGCGCCTTCGCCTGCAGGAGATCGGCCAAGGCGACGAACTCGACACAGGCCTGCATCTCGCTGGCCATCCGCCCCAAGCCGCGCGCCGCATCGGCGAGCACGACATTGATCTCGCGATTCTCGGCCGCCTGCGCGTCCGACAGACGGTTGGCCGCGGCGACAACACCCTCGGGCTCGACGAACAGTGTTGCGCCCGATGCGCTGCGATCGTGCAACACGCCGCCGACCCTGTGCCGATGCTCTGCTTTGACCTGCAGCACGGGCCGACCATGCCGCCAGGCCGGTTCGGGCGATTGCAGGTACTTGCGCAGATCCGAAGCAGCGAGCACTCGGGCCACCGCCGCATCGACGGCTTGCTTGGCCTGTTCGATCTCGCCGCGGATCGCGGCGATCTTCGGCGACGCAGAGTCGAGAACCTCACCGCGATCGTCGACGAGATGCTCGAGCTCGGCGACGAGGTCCGCCAAATCGTGCACCTCGGCCGCGAACGCTGCAACCGACGGAGTCGCGGCCAGAAGCCAGAGCCGGCAACGCTCCCCGGCACGCAACAGCCGTTTCAGGTCGGCGAGGTCGCGCGCTTGCAGCACATGTTCGCCCGCGATGAAACTCGGCAACCACGACCGCACTTCGAGCGCTCCGAACAACGGCAACTCGGCGCCCGACGCGATCCTGACAGCGAGATCCGCGGTGGCCTGCAGGTGGCGTGCGGCGAGCGAAAGATCCTCGAACGGGGCGAGCGCCTCGACGGCCGTGCGGCCGACCGGCGAAGCCAGCCGCTCGAACAACAACGCCCGGACGACGCCGAACTCGAGCGTGTCGAGATCGAAGAGTCGAGAGCTGGCGGCGGTGTCGGGCACGAGCTCGCCATGTTGCCGGCCGGAGGCGCCATGTAAACTCTGTCGCCAGATGAAGCGCGTACGCAACCACGGCTTTGGCACGCTCGCCGTGCACGCCGGCCAATCCCCCGACCCGACGACCGGCGCGATCATGACGCCGGTCTTCCTCACCAGCACCTACGTGCAAGAAGCCCCGGCCAAGACCAAGGGCTACGACTACTCGAGGAGCCACAACCCGACCCGCACCGCTTTGGAACAGAACCTCGCCGCGCTCGAAGGCGGCCGCCACGGACTCGGCTTCGCCAGCGGCATGGCAGCCATCCACTGCGTGCTCAACCTGCTGCAGTCGGGCGATCACGTGATCGCCGGCAACGATCTGTACGGCGGCACCTACCGGCTGCTGCGCACCCTCTACACGAAGTTCGGCCTCGAGACGACGTTCGTCGATCTCACCGAACCGGGGCAACTCGCCGGGGCCTTTCGGCCCAACACGAAGCTCGTGATACTCGAGACGCCCACCAATCCGTTGCTGCGCTGCTGCGACCTGAAGGCGATCGCCAAGATCTGCCGGGAGCGCAAGGTGCTGTCGATGGCGGACAACACATTCGCGACGCCGTGGCTGCAGAAACCGCTCGAGCTCGGCTGCGATATCGTCGCGCATTCGACCACCAAGTACTTGGGCGGTCACAGCGACGTCGTCGGCGGCGCGCTAATCTGCAACGACGCGGAGCTGCACAAGCGCCTGATGCACTTCCAGAACTCATGCGGCGGCACACCTGGGCCGATGGACTGCTTCCTCGTACTGCGGGGCACCAAGACGCTGCACGTTCGCATGGAACGGCACTGCGACAACGCGCGCCAGATCGCGAAATGGCTCGAGGCACATCCGAAAGTGGCCCGCGTGCTCTATCCGGGATTGCCGAGCCACCCCAACCACGCGCTGGCCAAGCGCCAGATGAAGGCCGGCGGCGGTATGGTGTCGGTCGAACTCAAGGCGACCGTGGCGCAGGCCAAGAAGGTGTGCTCGTCGTTCGGCGTGTTCTCGCTGGCCGAGAGTCTCGGTGGTGTCGAGAGCCTCGTCGACCACCCCGCGTCGATGACGCACGCCTCGATTCCTGCCGCCGAGCGCAAGCGCGCGGGACTCGAAGACGGTCTGATCCGTCTCTCGGTGGGCATCGAAGACTGCGACGACCTGATCGCGGACCTCGATGGAGCCTTCCAACGACTGCGCTGAACGAACCCGCTAGCTGCCTCGCTTTCGGCTAGGCCATGCCCGTCGCTTCGTTGCCCGGTTTCGCCGGGCGCGCCTTGGTCTTGTGCTGCTCATCGTCGTCGTCGTCGAGCGACAGACCGCCGACGTCCTCGCCCGACACCTTCTTGCGCATCAAGCGGCCGACCTTGAATTTGACGATGCGCTTCTTGGGCACCGGCACCTTCTCGAGCGTGCGCGGATTCTGCGCCAGCCGGGCCGCGCGCTCGCGCGACTCGAAGACACCGAACTCCCGAAACTCCAATCGGTTGCCCTCAGCGAGCTCATCGATGATCGCGTTCAGGAAGGACTGAATCACTTCCTTGGCGACGACCTTGGTGACGCCGGTTCGTTCGGCGATCCTATGGACCAACTCCTTCTTGGTGACGGTCTTCACCTCAGCCTCCGGTAGTGGCTCGATGCGGCGCGAGAGAGACGACTGACAGACGGCAGTCGACCGCAACTCGCAACATGAGCATCAAGTAGCGGCGGACTATACTCTTGTGGAGACAGTGTCGACAAGGATCCCCAAGACTCTGCGCGTGATTCGCGGTGCACCGCATCTACAGGCTTTGTGGGGCCACTTGCCCGACATCCGAGACCTTGGCGACCGCAGCCTGGGCGTGGCGGTTACCAACGCGCGATCTTCGTGGGTTCGCAAGCTCTGCACGGACCTCGGCACGGTCTTCATAAAGAACTACGAATATGCGACTTGGAGAGATCGGTTGCGAGATTTCGCGGGTCGCACGGGGCCTTGGACGCGGTCGCGCGCCACGCGGGAGTTCGACGCCCTGGCTTGGATGCGAGCCCGCGGTCTTGCCGCGCCGGAACCCCTCGCCGCCCTCGAGGATCGCTGCCTCGGCTTCCTCCGGAGGGCGACCCTGGTCACCGTGGCGTTTCCGGGCGAAACGACTGCGGACCTGCTGCCGCGGCTCTCGCCCGAGGCGCGTCATCACCTCGCCGAAGAAATCGGCCGCTTGGTGGGGCGCCTGCACGCACTCGGCTTTCGCGACCGCAACCTGGACCTGCGGAACTTGCTGGCCCATCACAGCCCGGCAGGCTGGATCGTCGCCAAGATCGACTCGCCGCGCCACCGCCTGCGCGCGAGCGGCCGACGCACCGACGCCCTGACTCGCGCCGACTGGCAACGCCTGAGTCCGCAACTCGATGCATTCGGCCTGACACACGTGGCGCGCCGCGCCGCCGACGCGGAGTAGGCATAGCGGGTCTCAGCGCGGCTTTGGCCGCAACCAGAGGTTGGGTCGGCGCAACAGAGGCCAGAATGGCCGCCGGCGCCGTTGTTGTTTGGATCAGCCCGGCGGCAGCCTCAGGTCGTCGAGAACGACGGGCCTTTCGGTGCCAGGTGATGCGGCATCTGGCCCGATCAGGTCGGCGATGAGCTCCAGACGGTACGGCACCGCGAGCGTGCGCTCGAACTGCTCATGGCCATCGCTCGGCACGCTCTTCTGCAGGAACCACCGGAACGCCGCGCGCGCCTTCGGCCACATCAGGCGGCGTTCGGCGTCGTTCTGCGGCAACACCTCGTAGTAGAGCAGGCCGATGTTCAGCGCGGCGCGAGCCATGTCCGGTGCCTGGGCGAGAATGCCCAGATACGCATCCACGGCCTCGCGCGGTCGGCGCGCGCGCCAGAGCAGCGCTGCCCGATCCATGCGCAGCGACAGCGAACGATCGCCTTGGCCCTCGAGCTGAGTGAGCAGTGCGAAGGCTTCGTCGATGCGATTGAGTCGGTAGAGCAGCAGTGTCAAGTAGGCGCGTGCAGCAGCTTCGTCAGCGGGCAGGGCCTTCAGGTACGCACGGTAGTCGAGCGCGGCCTCGTCGTCGCGCCCGAGTTCGGCCAGCACCTGCGCGCGTTCGAGTCGCGCCTCGTGCAGGGTGCCATCGTTGACGATCGCCGCGGCGAACATGTCCACCGCCTGCAACAGGCGCCCTTGGCGCCGATTCACCCGGGCGCGCGACAGATGAGCCCAGGCAAACGACGGGTCGCGAGCCAGGATCGCATCGAGCGCGTTGCTCTGGGTATAGGAAGTATCTGCCAAGCGCGCCTTGAGGTAGGCGGGCAGTGGCGATTTCCTTTCTGAAGCCTGCAGGTAGAAGTCCTGCATCGCTCGCTGCGCCTCGCCACCCAAGCGACGAGCAGCGTCCTGGTAGGCAAGGTGGGCCCGCACGAGGTCAGGACAGCGTTCCGCGCACGAGCGCAGTTCAGGCAACGCGCCGACGTCGTCGTGCGCGGCGAGGGCCTTCTGGGCGCGCGCCCAAGCAGCGCTGCCTTCGGGGTCCTGACAGACGGCGTAGACGCGCGGATCGACCGCGTTGTCGGGCCGAACCGGACCCGTGTTGCACGCAACTGCGAGCGCCGCGAACGCCAACCCGATCAGCCACCGCACAGCCTGACCACTCCGGGTCATGGCGTTCGCAGTACGCCGTCGACGACGGCGAATTCCTTGACCTCGCGCGGCTTGCCGGCCGCGTCCATGACGAAGGTGAAGTCGCCGCCAGCTCGCGCGTTGAGCGTCATCGCGCGCGTGTCCTCGTAGACGCGCAGCCGAACCTGGTTGACGACCTGGAACTTCGTGCGCGGGCTCTGCACAGAGCCCGGCTCGGCAAGCTCCGGCAACTCGCCGATCGTCACGACGAACGACTGGGTCGCAGCGCCGGAGGGATTGGTCCAGATGATCTCGACGTAGCCATCGCCGCGCTCACGCACCGACGTGTGCACCTGCTTGTCGATCGCCGGCTGCCCCACGTTGCCGTAGAAGTTGCTCGTGATCTCGATCGCGAGCTCGCTGCAGCCAACTTCCACGGCATGCAAGAACGGCTCGAGGAGGCGTCGCTCGGCGAGCCGCCGCTGCTCCGGAGTCGCCGGCGAACCTGCACAGGCAGCGGCCATGGTCGCCACCAACATCGTCACCAAGCCCCATCGTCTTGCCATCGTTCGATCCTGCTCGTCAGTAATCGGCTGCCGCCGCCAGCACTCTTGGGTTCTACCGCCGAGGTAGTCGCCGATGCGAAAGTCCTGGCTGAATGCCGGACATGGTGCGGAGCATGGCGCCGGTATACAGCAGGCGCTGAAGCCAGAGAAGCGTGTGCTGGCAACGGCTACCGCTCGTTCCGATCCTGCCGTTCGACGCCGACCTCGCGCTGCAGCCAGAGTCGAGTCGGCGATAACTCGAGAGTCCTCGAACGTGCCGATGGTCAGCGTCAGCGCGTTCGTGCTCGTTACGGCGATGAGGTTGCCGAGCGCGTCCAATTCGAAGGGCACGACCTGCTGATAGAAGGTCTGACCGACCAGCACCGCGGTGTTTGGTATGACGATCTGGGTCTGCAGACTTCCCGACGTTGGGACGTGGAGGTCGAGCAGGTCCGGACTCACGAACAGCGAGCAACCGGCGACTCCTTGCGGCAGGATCGTGGGCAGGGGAATCGATGCGGGCGCCAATCCGCGGACACCGATGGCCAACGACATCGTCGGCAAACCGGTCGCAACGGAACGGAACGTTGCCCCGGTCCACGGGGTCCACGGGAGCGAGGTCGCCATGAGCAAGTTGGCGCCGCTCGAGCCAGTGCAGCCAACACCCAACGGAGTGGACGCCGCCAAGCAAGTCGTCGTCAAGCGGGCGACGTCGGTGGAGATCGTGCCGCCGGCTAGGGTGAAGGCGCCGCCCGCCGCGAGCATACCGTTCTGGGCCGGACTCAGCGCGAAGACGTAGCCGTTCATGCCAGAACCCAGCGCCGACCAACTACTGCCATTCCAACGTGCGATGTTGCCCCAGCCGATGAGGCCGCCGCCCATCACGAGGTCGCCGCTCGGCAACGTCGACAAAGCCCAAACGCCCCCGGAGTAAGGGGTGCCCGTTCCCTGGCCGAGCGGCGACCAATTCGAACCGTCCCAGCGCGCCACGTTGGTCGCCGACGAGCCCCCAGCCGAGCCGAAGGTGCCACCCACCACAAAGTCGCCGTTCGTCAGAATCGTCATCGCACGCACTTGGACGAAGTTGATGGGATTCATAGGGATCCCCGACCCCAAGCTGGACCAAGTCGTGCCGTCCCGACGCGCGATGCGTTTGGCGTCAACCCAGGCACGTTGCAGCTGCCGCCAACCACGAGGTCACCGTTGGCGAGCTTCGCCAAGGCACTCACACCCATGGTCAACCCGCGGCACCCAAGGCCGACCAGTTGGCACCATCCCAGCGCGCGATGCGGCTGGCGCTGATGCCACCCGCGGTGGAGAAACGCCACCAACCACAAGGTCGCCGTTCGCGAGCGTCGCCAGGGCACTGACCACGGCGTCCAGCCCCAAACCCAGCGCCGACCAAGTGCCGGTGGCGGGATCGAACATAGCGATGCGGTTCGCAAGGACCGATCTTGCGACCATGAATCTGCCGGCGACAACCAGCGCCGGCAACGCTGGACCCGACCCATCGGGATCCCAAGTTGTCACCGCATACACGGGCCCGTTGATCCCGGGCACACCGTCGCCTGGCAGCCACTGCGTCGTGCACTGCGCACGCGAGTCAACCCTCGCAACGAGGCTGAACCATGCAAGCAAGAGAGGGCCGGGAAGACGGGGTGGCAACATCGGGAGAAAGGCGGTGAGGAGATCAACGGCGCTGCACGCTCGGACATTGTGGCACGCAGGCGCCGGCGCGTCAGCTGCGTTCGTCCACTCGAGCCACGCGACGAAGAACTCTGCCAACCCGCACCTCGACCAGGTCGACCGGCTCAGCGTCTTCGACACGAAGTACGAGGCCATCGAAGCGCGCGTCAGCAAACGCGCGGGTGCAGCCTCGCCGTGTTCGGCGCGGCAGCGCGTTCATGCACTTGCCGCGGCGACGCGCAGCATCGACCTGCGCTCTCTGCCCCCGCCCTCTCCCGCCCCCATCGCGCGGTTTCCTGCGTAGGACGCAGGCCCCGCGCACAGTATCCTCCGCCGCACCTGATGGCGCGCACGAGCCGTACCCTACTCGCCTGCACAGCCCTGCTCGCCACGAGTAGCTGTGCCATCATGCCGCGCGAGCTGAACCTGGCACCGCTCTGGTTCCACCGCCTCGACGCCGAAGGCAAGGTGCTCGAGTGGGACTGCCTGTGGCCGATCCTGCACTACGAACGCACTCCCGAGGGCGGAGATGACTTCCGCATCCGCCCGCTCTACCGCCGCGTCACCGAACCCGAGGTCCCAGCGGTCGAGCACCAGTTCTTGTGGCCGTTCGGCCGCGTGCGCAGCGACCCCGAAGAGACCTCGCACCGCCTGTTCCCGTTGTGGAGCTGGCGCGCGCACCAGAACGACAACGGCGAGCGCGACGTCGACTGGTACCTGATGTTTCCGTTCTTGTGGGGCGGCGCTTCGGCCGACAACCGCGAGAACTACTTCGCGTTCCTGCCCTTCTACGCCGACATCCCGCAGTTCCTGACCTACGACCGCTTCTACACCTTCCTGTTCCCGCTCTACGTGCGCGTCGACAAGGGCGGCCATCGCCACCGCCTGTTTCTCTGGCCGCTGATCGGCACCAGTTCGTGCGCCGAGAACGGTCACAGCTGGTTCCGCATCCTGCCCTTCTACGGCCACGACATCGAACCGGGTCGACACGACCGCCGCTTCGCCGTGTGGCCGTTCCTCGCCTGGAGCACGGAGAACATCGAAGGTGAAGACGAGGTCAAGAGCTACTGGTTCTGGCCCTTGGTCGGCTGGCGCACGGGCCGCAGCGTGCACGGCTGGATGGCCCTGTGGCCGCTCTTCCAACACACGTGGAAGGAAGATCACTTCACCGCGCTGAACCTGTTCTGGCCACTGTTCCGCTACTACTGGAACCGCGCCGAGGACAACGTGACGCAGTGGTGGCTGTGGCCCCTCATGAGCAGCGTCAAGAGCGACGACCAGCGCGCCTGGACGCTGTTCTGGCCGCTCGTCTGGTGGCGCGAGTACGACGACCCCGACGGCCACACGGCCCAGCAGTGGATCCTGCCCTTCTTCTGGCACATCGCGCAGCGACAGAACAACGGTGACCAAGAGGACCACGTCAAGCTGTGGCCGTTCGGCCATCGCACGGTCAAACACGACGCCGAGGGCAAGCGCATCGGCGGCGACTGGAGCCTGCTGTCGCCGATGCCGTGGCGCGACGGCAACGCCACCGGCCTGCGCGAGCACTACGGCTTCCTGTGGGAACTGGCGCGCGGATGGCAACGCGCACCCGACGACGACTCCATCGACATCGGCGGCCGCCTCTACACGGCCCGCGAACGTGCCGGCGAAACAACCTCGAGCGTGCCATTGCTCTTCAACTACGAACGCGACAAGAATGGCAGGAAGACCCTGCGACTGTTCCAGTTCCTGCCCATCCCACTCGGCGGCGGCCGTGAAACAGCAGAACCGGAGGTAGCGACCCCGGAGCCGCCGCGATGAATCCGTTCGCGAGCCTCACGGCGGCAATTGGCACGCGCCTCGACGGGGCTGGCTTCGTCGTCGATCTGCTGCTGCGCACGGCGACCTCGGTCCGACGCCTGCCGCGCCGCCTGCGCTTCACGCTCGACATGGCCTTCAATGCGGGTGTTCGCTCGCTGCCCGTGACGATGGTCGTGGCGGCGTTCGCGGGCGCGATCCTCGCGATGCAGACCGGCATCGAACTGCGGCGCTTCGGCGATTCGTCGGTGCTCGGCACCATCACGGCCCTGTCGATGTGCCGCGAGATGGGCCCGTTCATCACCGGCGTGATCCTGGCCGCAACGGTCGGTTCGTCGATGGCAGCCGAAGTCGGCACCATGAAGGTCAGCGATGAAATCGCCGCGCTCGAGGTCATGTCCGTCGATCCCGTCGACTACCTCGTGTTGCCGCGCGTCGTGGCACTCGCCCTCATGTGTCCACTGCTGACCGTGCTGTCCAACCTGATTGGCATCTACGGCGGCAGCGTGATCGCCGAACACAACCTCGGCGTCAGCCCCGACCTCTACTGGGTCAGCGCGCGAGAAGCGCTGACGTCGTCGGGCACCCTGCTGCCGAAGGAGGTCTACGTCGGCCTGCTCAAGGCCTTCATCTTCGGCATCGCCATCGCCACCGTCAGCTGTGCATCTGGACTGCGGGCCAACGGCGGCGCACTCGGCGTCGGCCTCGCCGTGCAGACCGCCGTGCGCAACTCGGTGATCCTCATCATCGTGCTGGGCTTTATCGTCACCTGGTTCTTCTACTTCCTGACCGGATGATCGACCTGCGCGACGTGCACAAGCGGCTCGGCGACCGCGAGATCCTCATCGGCATGACGCTCAGCGTGCCCAAGGGCATGAACTTCGTTCTCATGGGTCCTTCGGGCAGCGGCAAGAGCGTCACGCTCAAGCACGTGATCGGCATCCTCAAGCCCGACAAGGGTTCGGTGCAGGTCGACGGCCAGGAGGTTCCCACGATGGACCGCACGCAGATCATGACGCTGCGCAAGCGCATGGGCTACCTGTTCCAGAACGGCGCCCTCATCAACTGGCTCTCGGTCGCCGACAACGTCGGCCTGCCACTGCGCGAGCACAGTCGTCTCGGCAAGGGCGAGGTGCAGGACCGTGTGCACGAGGTGCTGAAGCTCGTCGGCATGGACGACGCGGCCCCGCAGTTTCCGCCCAGCATCTCGGGCGGCATGAAGCTGCGCACGGGTCTGGCGCGCGCCCTCGTCACCAACCCCGAATACGTGCTCTACGACGAACCCAACGCCGGCCTCGACCCGATCATGAGCAAGCAGATCCACGAACTCATCGTCGAAGTGCGCGACCGCCTCGGCGTCACCGGCCTCATCGTGACGCATTCGCGCGCGTGCGCGGTGCAATGCGGCGACCGCATCGGCATCATCGACGAGGGTGGCATCGGCGTCGAAGGCACCGTCGACGAGATGACCCACAGTGACCACCCTCTGGCCCGCGCCTTCCTCGGCGGCGGCGCCGACTGACCGCCGTGCTTACTGACCTTACTGACCGCCGTGTCTACTGACCGCCGTGTCTACTGACCAGGGGCAACAGCCCAACCCAGGAACTCCATGGACCGCATCCGCCGCGACACGCTGCTCGGCATCGTCTTCTTCGGCACGTTGGCCTTCCTGTTGTGGGCCACCGTCAACCTGACCGATCTGTCCCTCGGCAAGATCCCGCCGCTCACGGTCTACTTCCCCGACGCGGGCAGCGCCGAAGCCGGCACCAACGTCATGGTGCTCGGCAAGAAGATCGGCAAGGTCGGCGCCATCGACGTGCTCTACGACCGCCCGGAGTCGCCAGTGCGCATGACGCTGCTGCTCAAGGAAGCAGTGCCGCTGACCGACAAGGCGCTCATTGAAGTGCGCGACGCCGGCGTGCTCGGCGGCAAGGTGGTCTACATCGATCCGGGGCGCGGCACACCTGTCATCGAAGGCGCGGAACTGTTCGGCGCCAGCCAAAAGGGTGCCTTTGACCGCATCGGCGACATCGCCGACGGCCGCGGCGAGCTCGGTCGCAACCTGACCGACGCGCTGGTGTCGTTCCGCACGTTCTTCGACAACATGAACAACGAGGAGTCGACGGTCGGCCGCCTCGTGCGCCGCCGCGAGCTCTACGACGAAGTGCTCGAGACCGTGCAGAAGCTCAACGGCATCTTCGACGCGGTGCAAAAGGGTGAAGGCCTGATCGGCCGCCTCGTCGTCGACCGCACCATGCGCGACGACGCGATGCACATCATCACGAACCTCGCCGCCGTCAGCGATGCACTGCGCGGCACCGAAGGCACTGCGGGCCTGCTGCTCAACGACCGCGGCCTGGCCGAGAACATCCGCGTGACCTTCGCCAACATCACCTCTGTGATCACGGACATGAATGCCGGCAAGGGCACCATCGGACGGCTCTTGCGCGACGAGCAGCTGGCGACGGATCTGAGCAGTTCGATGGCGAACCTCAACGCGCTGCTGCAGAAGGCCAACGACCCGGACGCCGGCACGATCGGAGCGTTGACGAGCGACAGGCAGATGGTAGCAGACCTCAAGTTGACCATCGCCAATCTGCGTACCGTGTCGGACCGGCTGACGCAGTCGGAAGGTGCCATAGGCATCCTGCTCAACGACAAGGACCTCGGGGTGCGGCTGCGGCGCATCTTCACGCAGGTGTCGAGGGCACTCGAGGACGCGCGAGAGGCGGCGCCCATCGGCAACTTCGTGCAGGTGCTGCTCGGGGCGTTTTAGCCGAGAGCGCGCCGCGGCGTGCAGTAGCCTGCCGAGGTCTCACCGCCCCTGCTCGAGGCCCGCATGCGACCGCACCTCCTCTCCATCGGATTGGCTCTCTTGTCAGCATCGTTCGCGTTGGCCCCGTTTGCGTTGGCGCCTGTCGGGCCACCACTGCACGGCACCGTGGTGTTCCCGAAGAGCCGCGTCTATCGCGTCTACCAGAGCAACCCGAGCAACCCGAACTTCGCGCTCGCGGCCAACGCGGTCGCGATCGACGGCCAGCTCTCTTACTACACGTGGAATGAGCTGTCGCGCAACATCACCCAGGCCGTGACGGCGGGCTTGCCACCGGGCTTCGACTACTGGCCAACCACGCCGGTCGTGGCCGGACAGAGCCTCGTCGTCGACTTCCGCGCCACGGCCGCGCACAACCCCAGTGTCTGGGACGTGTGGATGACGACACCCGACTGGCTGCCGACCTTGCCGTTGACGTGGAACCGCATGCAGTTCCTCGCCCGCCCGAACGTGACGCTCGCGAACGGTCACTACACGTTCCCGCTGCAGATACCCGCCAACCGGCAAGGCCATCACGTGCTGTGGATCGCCTGGCAGCGCAACGATCCGGCCGGCGAAGTGTTCGTGTCGACCTCGGACGTGCTCGTGCAACCCGTGCGCGACGAGTGCGCGGGTGCGCTCGCGGTCAGCGATGGCCACAACGGGCCGTTCTCGACGGTGGCCGGCAGCGGTGGTCCGCCGACGGCGAGCTGCCAACCTGGAACTGGCGCCGACGTGTGGTTCAGTTACCACGCGAACTGCTCGGGCGCTCTGCATGCCGACACGTGCTCGAGCCTCGGCACATTCGATTCGGTCGTGTCGATCTGGTCGGGCACCTGCGGTTCCTTGATGGAGATCGGGTGCAACAACGACAGCTGCGGCCTTCTGTCCCAAGCGACTGCTGCCGTGGCTGAAGGCAATACGTACTACATCCGCGTGGCGACGCGCGGAGGGACGCCGCTGGGCGCCTTCGATCTCGACGTGCAAGTGAGCAACACCGGCACGATGGCGATGACGCAGCCGAGCGGCTGCAGTGGCTCGGTGCCGCTGACGCTCTCGGTGAACGGCAACCCCAACCTCGGTGGTACCGTCACGGAATCATTGAGTGGCCTCAATGGCGGCATCGCGCTGCTCGCGTGGGGCTTTCCGCTCGTCACGCAGCCGCTGGACCCCGTCTGCCCGTGCCTCGTCGTCACCAACACGCCCGGTTGGCTCGTCGGCACTGCCAGCGGCTTGACGATCCCGTGCCAGAGCAGCCTGATCGGACCGCAGGTCCTCGTGCAGGGTGCCGAATTGTTCCCGAGCAACAGCACGTGCTCGATCCCGGTGCCGAACAACCTGTCGGACATCTGGACGGTGACGATCGGCTAACGCGGCAGCAGCGTGTCGCCTCTCCGCGCGATCTTCGAATGGCCACTCTCCGCATCATCGCGCTGTGCGTTCTGGCAGCCGTGACATACGGCATCCTGCACGATCAGGTGACCGTTCGCGTCTGCGTCGAGTACTTCACGATCGGCCACCCGCGTGTCTTCGACACCGAATCCGCCACGCTGCTCGCGATCGGTTGGGGCGTGCTCGCGACGTGGTGGGTCGGGTTGCTGCTTGGCTTGCTGCTGGCATTCGCCGCGCGCCGAGGCAGACGACCGGTTCGGTCCGCCTGTTCACTGGTGCGCCCGATCCTGTTCCTGCTGCTGTGCATGGCCGCAGGGTCGCTGCTCGCCGGCGCGCTCGGCTACGTACTCGCGAACAACGCGGTCGTCGTCTTACTGGGCCCACTCGCGTCGAGTGTGCCGCACGAACGCCATGCTGCCTTCCTTGCCGACCTCTGGGCGCACTCCGCCAGCTACTTCGTCGGGATCGTCGGTGGGCTGGTGCTCTGCAATCGAGTGTGGCGTTCGCGCAGCGCGCTGGCGACGTCGACGACCGTTGTGCCGCGACAGTGAGTCTCGATCGCTCAGTGCCCTTCGACGCATCGTCGACGCCGGCCTCACGCAGCGCTCGTTCGAGCAACTCGGCAATCGCGAGCTCCCGAGCCCAGTGGCGCATGTAGGTCACGTCGAGGATCCCGCGCTGCCCCTTGAGGATGCCGAGCACGTCTCGCCACTGGCGATCGGAGACCCTCCCGCCCTTCTCGAACCACTCGAGCTTGGTCAACACACAGTCCTCGGCGCTTGCGATCCGCAGCACCAACCCAGGCAGCACGTCGTGGGATTGGCAACGTTGCATCTCAGAGAGACTGAACGGCCGGTCGCGACGTATGAACAGACCGACCTTGAAGCCGGACGCGCGGTGGATCAGGTTGCACGAACTCCTGTGTCGTATGGCATCGTGCAAGAACTGCTCATCCACGAAAAAGTGCGGCGCCAGAATCGAAACCAGGGGCTCGACGTGCTCTCTCTTCAGCTCGACGACGATGTCGACGTCGTAAGTCGCGCGGATCTCGCCATAGAACACGCTCGCCACGGACCCGCCGATGAAGTAGGGCACGCCGACTCGCTGCAGACTGTGCACGACCGCAGACAGCGCTTCGCCAAAAGGCAACGCGCTCATGCCGGCGAGTCTGGATCCCAACCATAGACGCGCCGCATCGTCGCCCGGTCGAGGGATCTGGCAACGCGGCGCAAGAACACCTCCCGTGCGTCAGCCCGGGGGTAGCGCAATCGGATCCCTGCGTCCGCGAGCGCCGTGGATGTCTGTTGCAGATCGAGGAACGCCGTGAACTTTTCCGTGGCAGTCATGCGGCGCCAGACGTCGAACTGCGTGCGCTCGGCGACGAGGGAGGTGTCGGCGGCAAGGGTGCGTTCCTGGGTCACAGGGACATGCTAGCGGGCACGCGCAGTTGCGTGCCACGCAAGCTGGGGGCGACAGCGGTTCCGCAACTGACCTCGGCGTCATCGCGCGAAGCGGCCGCCAGCCATGACTTGGGTCGCTTCCGGCCTTTCAATCCGCCATCGTTCGTGGCCAAGGCGGCGTTGCCAAACGCAATGGCTGGCACGGTGCCGAACGAGGCGCTCGAGCAGTGCGCGCCATGAAGCTCGGGGTTACCGTGCTTTGGGACTTCCGCGGAATGCGCATCGTGCGCCCCCTCTGACCAACAAGGCCACCATGCCTCGACTTCATCGCTCGTCCACAGCCGCTCTAGCCCTGATCGCGGCCTCTTCGTTCGCCTGCCAAACCACTCCCCACAAGGTCACGCCAGCCGCGGGCCTACCCAACCACGCCACCGTCACCGCGGCCCTGCGTGAGGTGGTGAAGGAAACCAACGGCGGCTTCGGCCTGCCGATGTGGGCGACCATCGTCGACCGCGACGGCGTCGTCGGCGTCGTGGCGATGTCCGGCAACGACCGCGGCGACCAATGGCCCGGCAGCCGAGTCATCTCGGCGCAGAAGGCCAACACGGCGAACGCTTTCAGCTTGCCCGGCCTCGCGCTGTCGACGGCCAACCTGTTCACCGCCGTGCAGCCTGGCCAGAGCCTGTTTGGTCTTCAAGCCAGCAATCCCGTCGACACCGCGGTCGCCTACGGCGGTGAGCCAAAGGACTACGGCAGCGCCAACGACCCGATGGTCGGCTGTCGTGTCGGCGGTGTGAACGTGTTTGGCGGCGGCCTCGGCCTCTACGCGGCGGGCGGCAAGCTCATCGGCGGTCTCGGGCTCAGCGGCGACAGCTCCGTGGCCGACCACATCATCGCGTGGAAGCTGCGCAAGAAGCTCGGCCTCGATCATGTGCCGGGCGGCGTGAGCCCGACCAAGGACGACAACATGGTGCTCGACATCGCCGGCGGGGGGAGCGCCAGTGGCTGGGGCCACGCGGCGACTACGCCCGCCGCGACCGCGATCGTGAACGACCTGCCAAAGACCCACCCCATCTCGAAGTGACGCGGCGGGCGGTGCGTGTCCGGTGCCCGCGCTGCGGCGACTCGAGGGCCCGAGGGCCCGAGGGCTCGCCCTGCGACGCACGCTTTCGCATAGCACGCCGATTTGC
>JBDSBS010000021.1:0-5384 GCA_039921435.1 Planctomycetota bacterium
GTCGACGGCCGGTTCGCGGTGTGACTTGAGGTAGGTCACTTCGTCGCCGCGGCTCAGGCGGTGCTCCGGCAAAGCCCGGGTGCCATTCACGAGCAGGCGGCCGCTGGCGATCTCACCGATCCATGCCGTGCGGTCGTGGTAGCGGAACCGTTGCCCGAGGAAGGCGACGAGCGATATGCCATCGGCGGTGGCGGGAATGCGGCAGGACAAAGCGAGCGGCGTTTCGTCCGAGGGCGTCGTCACGTTGCAAGCGTACGTGCGCGGTGCGCCAGAGTCCCAACCCTTCGCGCAGCCTACCGGTCACGAACGGCGAGAACCTCCTGGCAAAGTCCTCGGACCACCAATCAGCGCGCTTGTTGGCGGCGACGGCGCAACAGGGCGACGCCGGCGAGGCCACTGCCGACCAGCAGCAAGGTGCCCGGTTCGGGAACAGGTTGGCCACCTTCTTCGGGCGGCAAACCGGTGCCACCTGATCCGCTATTGGAACCGCCACTCGAGCCGATGCCCGGACCTGCCGTCGAACCCGCGCTGCTCCCTTCTCCACCGGACCCTGGCGCGCCGCTCACGGGCGCCGTGGACGACGACGTGGAGCTGCTCGCGCCGTTGCGCTCAGGAGCATTCCAGGCGCCGCTGTCCGGTGGGTTCACCGGCGCTTGCGGACCGTTGTCGGGAGTCATTGCGGTGCCGCTGTGATCGGCACACGCCGCAAAGCAGAAGCAGGCGGTCAGGGAGAGCAGCAGATTCTGGTGCATTGGGTGTAGGACCTGCCTCGATGGGGAGGTGGCATGTTCATGGAAGCAATCGTCGTACCAGGTGGACCAGCTTGAACCTGCGAAGCCACTTGGCGGGTCGCGCGATTGGCGAGCCTCAATGCCATTGGCCGCCACGCCGCCCCCGCGAGTCCAAGTCGGGAGTCGGTGAGCATTCGGCACCGCGAGCATGCCGAGTGCTGAGCCCGCGCTGGCACTGTCGTCTTGGCTTCCAGACTGTTTGCACGAGCACCCGATGTGAGTAGCAGCTCAATCGCACGGCTGTTTGCGCGGTGCCAGCGAGATGGGGGGCGCGCGACGAATCCGCTCCGCCGCACCGTGGCGGGAATCGGACGCCGTCGCGTCAGAAAGACGACATTGCCGTCAGCGCAGGGCGCCCACGCGGCGGATGCTGCGGTCTTCCAGCACAATGAAGACGCTTTCACCGACGACCAGCGTGCGGCCGCGTTTGTTGCCTTCGATGCGGTAGAGCGAGTTTCCCGTGGTCAGGTCCAGCACCTGCAGGTTGCCGTCGCGAATCGGCAGCAGCAGTCGATCGCCGACGCGGATCGGCCCTCCAGCCCCATCTTCGCCGAAGGATGCGATGGGGGCCAAGTCTTCACCGGTCTGAAGGTCGAGCCTCAGCAAGCGCTCCGGCGAAGCGATCCACACGACATGGCCCACGCAGATCGGCTGGCCCATGGTCTCGGTGTCGAGGTTGCGGTGCCACAACAAGTCGCCGGTCGTCAGGTCGAGGCAACGCACTTTGCCGCGGTCGTCGCTGACCAAAATGCGGTTGCCGGAGATCGTCGCCATCGCCTCGATGGTGCGCCCGATGGGTCGCTGCCAGAGCAGAGTCAGCGACGGCAACGCATGGGCGGTAACCGTGCCGCGCTCGCCCACGGCGACGATCGTGCTGCCCTGGGCCAGCAGACGTCCGTGGCTTGCCTCGGGAAGTGCGATGTGGACCCGTCGTCGGTCGACGAGATCGATCGCGTGAAGCGAACGATCCGTCGTCGCGACGACGAGAAAGCGGTCGACGAGCACGGGACGCGCTTCGGTGGGCAGACCAGAGAGGTGCCAGATCACCTCTCCCTTGCTGCGGTCGATCGCCCGCAGTTCGCCATCCAACGATGCGACCATCACGTGCGGGCCGAAGATCAGGGGCTGACTCAAGTACCCGGAGAGGTCGCGGCTCTGGTACTTCCACGCCTCACTGCCGTCGGCGCGGATGGCCGTGACTGCACCGGCACGGTCGACGAGGAACAGAGCACCCGTCTCGTCGATGGCAGGCGCCACTTCGACCATGCTGTCGTGCTTGCGCCACAAGGGTGCTTCCAACAGCAGATTCGCTCGCCACAGACCGAGCTCGTCACCGGTGATCGTGGTGCGCACGTCCATGAAACCATCGAGCTTCGCGACGATCGTGTTGACGTCGGCCGGAAAATACGAGAGCAGCAGCGGGGTGCGACCAACGTTCTTGTCGTTGCAGGTGATCGCGGCCTTGTCCGGCACGCTCTCGAGGCGAAGGGGCAATCGCACGAGCCGCTCGAACGGAACGCCAGGGAACGCCAGACGCAAGGCACGATACTGTTGCTGTGCCCTCGGGAAGTCACCCGCCGCAGTAGCCGCGGCGACCGTGTTCATCAGGCGGCAGATCTCCTCGTTGCGAGCAATCTGCTTCTGGAAGTACGCTCGAAGGTCGTTGCTCCCGCTCTGCGCGCTCTCCAGACGGCGGTACAACTCCAGCGCGCCCGTGAAATCGCTGGTGCTCTCCTTCTGTACCGCGGCCTTGAACAACGGGTCCAACTGGCGCTGTTGTTCGTTCCACTGCAGTGCTTCGCGATACACCGCGATGAGGCGCTTGGCGCCGGCAAACACTACCCGCCCGATCGGGAGGACCGCGGCCACACGCTCGCGATGGGAAGTCGACAAGAACTCCGGCAACGTATTCTCGCCGGCCATCTGGTCGAGCTCCTCGAAGACTCGAAGCAGCGTCGGCGGACAAAAGGACTCGAGGTCGTGCAGGTGGTTGGTCAGCTCGTGTCGCTCGATGAGGCTGTTCGGCTCGGGAGGCAGATGGTGTGCCATCGACTTCGTCGCGTGTTCGATGGCCTTCAAGAGCACTTCGAAGCGCGTGGCTACGACATCCGACACCTCGGCTTGCACCGGGGGTTCGCGCCACAGACCCGCGTACGTGGCGAAAGCCGACCTGAGTTCGCCGCGCCCCAGCATCGAAGCCGCGTTTCGCAGTTCGCCATTGACGCGGTCGCGTAAGACACGTTCGCGGCTTCCACGTTCGGCGACCTCGGCGAAGGCGATTCGGCTCTGGAAGTCTTCGACGGCCTCGCACGGGCCCAGCGTCGCGAGCCAATGCTCGAGGCGCGCCGCGGCTGCCTCCTGATCTCCGACCTGCAGGAGCTTGCTGATCTCCTCGTCGGCCTGATGGATTGCCTGGTCGAGCGAGTGCTGTTGCCAGAACACGAGCCCCATCCCGCCCAGCAAGAGTGTCGCCAGCACGAAGGCCGTGGCCCGCACGATGCGACCCAGGCGAGTCTTGCGCAGCTCGGCCAGCAGCTTCTGCACGTCCTTGCGGGAACGATCGAGCCGAAGAACGGACTCGTAGGCTTCGATGGCGCGCGGTAGGTCCTTCTCCGCCTCGTAGAGGCCCGCCAGCTCGAAGAGCACGTTGGCCGCACCCTGCGTATCGCGCGCCTTCTGGCGGGCCCGGGCCTCGCGCACGAGGATCTGGGGCCGGATCGTGCCGGTGGCGCGAGCATCCTCGACGATCTCGAGCGCAGTCGCCGTCAAGTCGGCTTCGATCAGCGCGTCGAGCAGGTCGACCGTGCACTTCTCGAGCTCGGGTGAGTTCTGCGGCGCGTGCACGACCAGTGTCGTGCGCAGGAATCTGATCGTGGCCGGATCGTTGGGCGCGAGGTCGCGCGAACGGCGGGCGAGTCGCAGCGCCACCAGCGGGTCGATCTGTTGCTTGGCAGCTTCGAGCAGGGTCGTGCCCGCCAGCCGGCGCTCGCCGGCCTTCTCGAGCGCGCCGGCCATCGCTTGCACGACCAGCAGCGAACGCGCACCGGGACGGTCGCGCAACGTCTGCAGCAGGATCAGCGCCTTCTTGTTCTGCGATGCGTCGGTCAACGACGTGGCCACCTGGACCAGGTCCTCGTCGGAGATGTTGGCCAGCAGGTTGCGTCGAACGAGGTCTCTGGCGGCGCGAGCGACCTCGAACAGGCCGAGTGTGGTCTGTTCCGCCAGAGCGCGGTAGGTCGCATTGCCGTCGGCGCCGAAGAGCATGGCTCGGTGAGCCTCGCCGAGTTCCGCCTCGTTGGTCGGATCGGCGATGCGATGCGGCACCTCCTCGAGGCTCGAGATCGCGTCGAGGATGCTCTGCCACTCATCCGAGCGGCGAGCTACCTCGAGCAGCAGGCTGTTGACCTCGAACTCGGGGCAGGCTTCGAAGCGCTGCCGCTGGGCGTCGTCGGCGAGCCCGCCCTTGTAGAACTCGAAGGTGCCGTGTCGCCACGTGAACAAGGCGAACAGGTCCTCGGCAATCTGCATGCCGGCGATGCCATCGATCTGGTCCTGCGTGACGAGCCCTTCGCGCACCAGCACCGCGCCGATCGGCAGCCGCTCCTTGCGTTGGATCATCAGGACCGAACGCAGCTGTTCGCCGTCGATCAGGCCAGCCTGGACGAGCCGTTGGCCGAGGCGGCGCACCGCGACGCGCGGTGGCACCTGGATGCGCACGGTGCCGTCGTTGCAGTAGATCTGGCGATCCTCGAGGGGGTTGTGCACGCGCAGCACACCCTCCATCTTGGACATGGCCAAGGTCTGGAAGATGTCGGCGAGGTTGATCTGCTCGAGATCCCCGCGCATGGTCACGGTCTGGCCTTCGCCGAAGACGTCCGCTGACTGTGACGAGGCCTCTTCGCTGCCCGCTGCAGCAGCAGCCAGCAGGAAGTCGACCTCGGCTTCGTTTAGGATCTCGCCCTTGACCGACATGCTTACGTACTCCACGCAACGCCGAGGGACCGCACCCGCGTCGGAGATACGGTTTCTGGTTGCACGCTGCCTGCGGGCTATCGGCGTTCGGCAGGCTCGATCTCAACCCGGAGGCGTAGTGGCGGCCCAATTCATCGGAGCGGCGAAGTCGGCCGCGGCTTGGCCGCTCATGGCCCTGTCGTGCTTGGGCTTCCTGTCACCGGATGTTCCAGCCCAGGACACGACCCCCCCGAGTGGCGGCGTCGGCTGGCTCACAGGACGCGATGACCGGTTTCGCGACCGCTTTCAGCAACTGCTGCTGTCGACCCGTCCGGACCTGCAGGCCGGTTGGCAGCTCGCCGCCGACATTGGACGCCCTGCCGTACCGCTGTTGTGGGACCTTCTGAAGAACGAGACATCGAACGTTGGCAAACGACTCGTGCTGTTGGGCGCCGCAGTCATTGCAGGCGGTCCGAGCGAGGACGAACGCCTGTTCCTTTGGCTGGATCAAGCGAAGGACATGCCTTGGGAACGCGTGTTCGCCGCCGAACTGCTCGCGCTCGGTCCGCCTCGCCAGCGCGCCATGCCGGGATTCTGGACACGATGCTTCGGCCCGACGAAGTCGCCAAACGAGATCCTCTC
>JBDSBS010000022.1:0-10000 GCA_039921435.1 Planctomycetota bacterium
GAACAGCGCCTTCTCGCTGCCGCGCGGCCGCAGCAAGTCGCCGGAGCGCACGATTTCGGCGCCGAGCGCGTTGGCCAACCAAGTACCACCTTGCACGGCGACCTCCTTGAGCGTGAAGGCGAGGCGACCCTCGACGTAGATCGGCAGCGGCACCGTGAAGAGCACGAGCCACACGACCGGCCACAGTCCGCGCAACCGCGCGCGCCCGAGGGCCACCCAAGCCGCGCCCGGCACGGTGAGGCAGAGGCTCATCGCCGACCACGAGTCGATCATGAGCTGCGCCCCCGCGAGGTGCAGCAGCAGGCCAGGCCCCAGCAGCCAGAACCCGCGGTAGTCAGGTGCCGCCAACTGCGCCTGCCACTGCCGCCTTCGCCACCACAGCACGAATGCCGCAACCAGCGGCACGAGCCAGCAGTGCTCGAAGTACGACGTCGGCGCACTCCATCGGTCCATACACCACTGCAGCGTGACGGCGTAGGCCACGATCAGCGGCAAGAACACCGCGAGGAAGGCGCTCATCGCTCCACCCTGTGCGGCAGCGATTCGTAGACCGCGGTCACACGTTCGGCATTGCCTGCCCACGTCCAGCGCTGCTCCTGCAGCGCCTGCCGACCAGCTACACCGAGCTGCCGCGAGAACGCACGATCGTGCACGAGCCGGCTCAGCTTCTGGGCCAGATCCTCGACGGAGTCCGGTTGAAACAACAGGGCGGTGCGGCCCGACTGCACCGTCTCGCGCAGGTTGGGCTGGTCGGGCGCCAGCGTTGGCACACCCGCCGCCAGCGAATCGAACAGTTTGAGCGGCGACGCGTACTCGTTGATCGCCGGAATGAGCGCGCCGTCGCACGCCAGCACGTGTGCCGGCAACAGCTCCGGTGGCACCTCGCCGAGCGCGCGCACGCGGTCCGCGACGCCGAGCGCCACGGCTCGCTGCTGCAGGCCTTCGAGTGCGGGACCGCGCCCCATGAGCACTAGCACCAGCGCCTCGAACCCCGGTCTCTGCATCACCTCGAGCACCAGGTCGAGGCGATGCCACGGCCGCATGTAACCGACGAATCCGAGCAGGAACGCGCCGTCGGGCGCACGCAGATGCTGGCGCACGGGCGCTGCCGCCGCGCGCGCGGCATCTCCGTAGCGGGCCGGGTCCGCACCGTTGCCGATCACGTGCACACGTTCGGGTCGAGCTCCCGCTTCGACCAGGAGGTCGCCGAGCACCCGCGTCACGGCCAGCACCGCGTCGGCCGAACCGAGCACCTCACGTTCCGTCAGCAGCGCGCGGCGTCGGAAGCGCAGGCTGCCGAGCTTTGCCATCTCGGCGACCATCGGCGAGTTGACCTCGAGCAGCAGCGGCACGCCGAGTTCGCGCGCGACGTCGAGGCCCGCGCGGCAGTGCAGCGCGTGCCGTTCGTAGACGAAGTGAGGCCGCAGCGAACGTGCAGCGGTGCGCAGCATCGCACGGCCGCGCCCGTTGTAGAGCACTTCGAGCACTTCGACGGCACTGCGCGGCAGTTGAAGACGCTGCCAGAATCCGGGCTTCGCCGGTTCGCCGAGTGCTGGGCGCGTGCCGTCGGTCTTCGGCACGGTCTTCGGCACGAGCGCGCACTCACGGACCTCGTGCCCCGCTCCGCGCAGGCCGCCGATCAGTTCGCGAACGTGCACCGCCTGGCCGTCGTCGGCGCGGATGCGATGGTGGTAGAGGATGCGATAGGGCCCGCTCACGCAGCCACCTCTCCGAGTGCCTGTCGGAACAGCTTGGCCAACACCGCGACTGGTTCGGCCCAACCATAGCGCTCGGCGAACTGACGCACGGCCGCGCGATCAGCCGGCACCGCCAACACCGCCAACACGGCGGCCGCAAATCCCACGGCATCGCGCGGCTGCACGAGCGCACCAAGGCGGTGGTCATTGGGCGAAGGGTCCCCGAGAATCTGCGGAATGCCGCCGACGCTCGTCGCCACGACGCGCAAGCCCGATGCGAGCGCCTCGGTGACCACGTTGGGCCAACCTTCGCGTTCGCTCGGCAACACCAGCAGGTCCACGGCTCGGTACGCCAACGCCACTTCATCGGGCGACCGCGTGCCGAGGCAACGAACCCGCCCGCGACCCGCCGCGGTGATCGCTGCCTGCTGCGGCCCATCGCCGACCAACACGAGTTGCACGTCGTCGGGCAACCGGCCGAGCGCCGATGCCGCCACGTCGAAGCCTTTGCCCGGCACGAGCCGCCCGACCCCGAGCAACAAACGTCCGACCGCGGGCAGGCCGAGCGCCGCGCGCGCCGCAGCGGCATCACCCGGTCGAAAGCGCTCGAGGTCGACTCCGTTGCGCACGTCGAGGATTCGCTCCCGCGGCAGCTTGGCGACGGCGGCGAACCGATCGCCGAGGGCTCTGCTGACGGCACAGCATGCGCTCGCTCGCGCCGCGGCAGCACCGATGCGCTCGGCTACGACGCGGTCCTGAGCCACGACGTTCACATCCGAACCGCGTGCGGTCAACGTGTACGGCACCGAGAACTCAGCCGCCAGCAGCGACGCCGCGACGCCGTCGGGCCACAGGTAGTGGGCATCGAGCACGATAGGCCCCTTCGCCGCCAATTGGGCGACGGCTGCGCGCGCGCCACGGGCCATTGCATCGGCCTGCCGCCGAAGCGACAGGCCCGGCCAATGCCGGTAGCGCGGATGCTGCACCGCGACAGAGCGCCACTGCTCGTGCAAGGGCACCTCCGCCCAGCGTCCGTACACGCCGCGGCGCAGCAACCGCGGCACCGCGGGCACGGGTGCGATCACTTGCCACGCGAGACCGCTCGCTTCGGCCACGCGGCGCATGCGTTCTTCGACGAACAGGCCGTGCGTCGGCATCACTGTCGACGGAAACAGGTTCGTGAACGTGACGATGCACGTCATGCGCACCATCGCCCCAGGAAGCGCGCCAGCACGAGCACGGCCCACAACATCTCGGCGTGGTCACCCGTGCCGCGCCGGTGCCGCTGCAGCAACGTGCGCACCATGGCCAAATCGATCCACTCGCCCAGGCGCCGTTCGCCGAGCACCCCTTCGACCGCGTCCCCCACCGCACCCTGGCACCAGGCTCGCAGCGGCACCGAGAAGCCCTGCTTCTTGCGCGCGAGTGCTTCTGGCCGCAGGCGCCGACGCAGGGCATCGCGCAGGAAGGCCTTGGTGCGGCCGCCCTCAAAGTGCCAATCGGCCGGAATGCTCGCAGCGTGTTCCAACAGCACGTGGTCGAGGAACGGCGCCCGCACTTCGAGCGCCACGGCCATCGACGCGCGGTCGGCCTTGACCAGGATGTCGCCGGGCAACCACGTCGCGAGATCCGTCGCCACGGCGCGGTGCAGCGGCGCCACTGCGGTGCTCGCTTCGTAAGCGGCAAGCAGCGGTGCGTGCGGGTCACCGGCAGCCGCGTGATGTTCGCGGCGCAGCACCGCCAGCACCTCCTCGGGTAAGTGCGCACTGACGGAACGTGCGTAGGCGATCGCCGGCGAACTGCCGAGGTTCTGCAGCGTGCGCTTGGCACGCAGCCAGCGCGGCAACCAGTCGGCCTTTGGATAACAGGCCCCGAACAGCCGCCACAGCGAGCGCGGCAGGCGACGGCGCGTGCGGTGTTCGCGCACATCGAACAAGTAGCGCCGGTAGCCACCAAAGCCCTCGTCGCCGCCGTCACCGGCGAGCGCCACGGTCACGTGACGGCGTGCCAGGCGGCTGACGTGGTACGTCGGCACCGCACTGCTGTCGCTGAACGGTTCGTCGAACGTGTCCGCGTGCCAATCGAGGTCGAGCAGGTCGTTGGGCTCGAGCACTTCTTCATGCAAGGTTGCACCGCACGCGGCCGCCGATTCGCGGGCCGCCGCGCGCTCGTCGAAGCGGGGATCGCCAAACCCGATCGTGCACGCCGTCACCGGTCGCCCGAGCGACCGCGTCATCGAGTCGACGATGGCATAACTGTCGACGCCGCCCGACAGGAAAGGCGCGAGCGGCACTTCGCCCATCAGACGGATGCGCACTGCTTCGTCGAGCAACCCCAACATTCGTTCCTCGTGCACGGCACGCGGTGCTTCGTCCACCGCGAACTCCAGCTGCCAATAGCGCTGCTGTGTGATCTTGCCGCCTCGCACCAGGCACCAATGCGCCGGCGGCAGCTTGTGCACGTCGTCGAAGATCGTCCCCGGATCCGGCACGTAACGCAGCGCCAAGAACTGCGCCACCGCAGCGGGCCGCACGCGCCGCGCAAAGCCGAGCTCGTGCAGCGCCTTCAGTTCGCTCGCGAACCCGAACAACCCGTCGTGTAGCAGCCAGTAGAACGGCTTCTTGCCGAGGCGGTCGCGCGCCGCGTAGAGCTCGTGCCGCGCTTCGTCGACGAGCGCAAAAGCGAACATGCCCCGCAGTCGCGACGCCAGCTGCGTGCCCCAGGCGCGGTAGCCATGCAGCAACACTTCGGTGTCGCTGCGCGTGCGAAAGACGCAGCCTTGCTGCTCGAGCTCCGCACGCAACTCGAGGTAGTTGTAGATCTCGCCGTTGTAGGTAACCCACAGCCGTTGATCGGCCGTGCTCATCGGCTGCGCGCCGCCCGCGACGTCGACGATTGCCAGCCGGCGATGCACCAGCGCGTAGCCAGCACCCGCACGCAGGCCGTCGCCATCGGGACCGCGGTGCCGCAGACGCTCGGCCATCGCCGAGGCGAGCCGAGGTTCGACCGCACGTTCCTTGTCCAACGCGAACAGACCCGCGATGCCGCACATCAGCGCCACCGCCCCGCGCGCCGCCACACGACGGCACGGGCCGAACCCGCTGCTCCGACACCCCTCAGCCGCTGCCCGACCGTGATCTTGCGGCTACCCACTGCTGCGACGGCTCCTGCGGGTGCACGGAGGTACGCGACGGAGGCCACGGCGCCGAGTGCGGTCACCATCGCCATCCAGTGGTAGAGCAGGTCGAAGTGGCCCCGATTGAGGAAGAACGCGCCGACCATGAAGCCGATCGTCGTCGACTCCATCATGCGCGCATAGTCCGCCGCCCAGACCAGGTCGGGTCGCACACGCCCGATGCGATAGACCTTGCGGCAGGTGAAGAACACCGACGCGAGCATCGCCAGGTAGAGGGCGAAGGCAATCGAGCCGCTCTCGGCCCAGATCTGCAGGTAGCTGTTGTGGGCGACGTACGTCTGCCCGACCTGCCCCTCGTACGGCGAGTAGTCGAGGAAGCGCGTCTGGAAGTTGCGCATGCCCACACCGAGCACCGGGTTGTCGCCAATCATTCGCATGGCCGTGCCCCACGCGGTCAGGCGCGCATTGGCCGAGGATTCTGTCTTGTCGCCGATCGTGCCGAGACGGTCCAGCACGTGCTGCGGCACCAACAGCGGGAACAGCCAGGCCAGGCTCGCCAACACCATCGCGGCGCGCACGAGCTTGCCCGAACGCCAGGCGATCCAGAGCGCCGTCGCAGACAGGGCCAAGAACGCGCCGCGGCTGTGCGTGAGCACCACGGTGACGACCGTCAGTCCCACGGCGATCTGGGTCAGGCGCCTCGCCATCGGCATTCGGGTCTCCGAGAGTCCCATGTACCAAAGCAGCGGCACGTTCATGACGAGAGCCAACGCGAAGTCGTTGTTGTCCTCGAGCATGCCACCCGGTCCGCGCGTGATCGTTGTACCACCGCTGAGCATGCCGAAGATGCCGCCCTTGACGCCGAAGAAGCCCAGCGAGAGCGCGATCGTCCAGAACATCGCGCGCAAGCGCGGCTGTGAATCGATCTGCCCCGAGGCAAACAACGCCACGGCGACGATCTTCAGGTACTCGACGAAGTACTGGTTCGTATAGTCGTCTTGCTTCTCGGCGAACAGGTAACTGATCGAGACGAACACCGCCAACAACGTCATCAACACCGAGCGCCAGTCCCACACCGCATAGGCGCGCCGTCCCTTCTCGTTGGCCCACCAACCGACGATCATCGCCAGGGCGACGAAGAACGACAGGCGCATGTTGCGCGCAAACCCCCAACACAGGTCCTGCGGGCGCATGTACGCGAGCCAACTGAAGACGAGCAGACCCACGAACGGCCGGCGGAAGCTCTCCGGCAGCGACAACAGCACGATCGCCAAGACGAACAGGTCCCGGAGCACGGATCAGGCCCCGAGCAGCATCACGAGGAGGTCGCGCACGAACGATGGCAAGCGGGTCGGGTCGATGTAGAAGATCGCGATGACGATGACGCACAAGCCGACGAAAGCTGCCGCCGCGAGCGAAACGCGCCGGCGGCTCCGCACCGTGTGCTCGCGCTCCGCCTCGGTCTCGAGGTGGCTCACTCCGCCGAGCACGGGCACTGGCAGTCCACGTTCGACGTCGTCGATCGTCTTGAACGAACCCTGCAGCATGTCGAGCAGCAGGATCAAGCCGATGGCGATGGCCAATCCCAACGCACAACCAATCAGTGCGACGAGGAAGATGTTGGGCTCGGTCGGTCGGGGCGGCGGGTCCGCGCGCTGCACGAACTCGATGGTCTTCTCGTTCTCGATCTGCGCGAGCGTGTTGTCGTCGGCCGCCAGATCCTTGTCCGCCTGCATCCGGCGGGCATTGGCCTGCCCGAGGTCGACCAACTTGCTCTGGTAGTTCGTGTAAGCGGCCGGCAGGTCCGCCAACCGCTTGGCCGCGGCATCGGCTAGTGTCTGCGCTGGCGCAATCTCCTTGTCGAGCCCTGCTATCTCCTTCTCCTGCTTCTCGATCTTGTCGACGAGCGCCTGGTACGCGGGATTGGCGACGAGTCCATCCTCGTCCGCTTCGCTGACATCGACCAGGTCGCGCAGCATGGCCTCGTAGAGCTCGATCGCACGCTGGGCTCGCACCCGTTCGCGAGTACCCTGCTGCCAAGTGATCATGAGCTGCATGCGAAAGTATTTGATGCTGTTCACCAGAGCCTTGCCTTCGGGCTTGCCCTTCGCAGCCTCCAACAACTCGCTGCCGTCCGGCTTGATGCGCCGGTTCATGCGTGCCAAGGTCTCCCGGTCCACCTCCAGCTGCTTCTTCACAGCCTCGCGCAGCTTCGTCTTCTGCTCGAGCAGAGCCCGTTGCACCTTCTGCTCTGCGTCCTGCTCGGGCAGTTGCCGGCGCTGCAGCCCGATGTCGAAGGTCGGATCGATCCCGTACAGCATCTCCAACTCCTGCAGCTCTAGCCGAAGCCGGTCCCACTGCGCGCGGTAGCGGTTGGCGTCGTCGGTGTGCTGCGTCCGTCGCTTCATGACCGGAACGCGCATCGCGGTCGTGGCATCTTCGATCCACGTGTCGACCAGCATGTTGACGAAGTTCGATGCGCGCAGGCCGTCCCGATCGCGGAACTGAACCACGATCTGCGCCACCTCGCGGTCCTTGGCCTGAACCTGATTCTTGTCCAACACCGACAGCCGCGACTGCACCTCACGCTCCTTCTGCGTGCGCTCGAACGGACTGCCGACGGCGATCTCGGGCCAGCGAAGCTTCTGCATCGCACTGCGGACCGTCAACGGGATCAGCGCCTTCGCCGAATCGACGATGGAACGGAACGGATCCTCGCGGTTGGACGAGTCTGGCTGCCCCGGCACGCGCCGGTGCTGCAGCATGGCGTCGGCCACGTAGTAGCGCGGAATGAAGAACGCGACGAGTCCGCCGATCAGCAACCCGAGCAGCGACGCTGGGATCACCTGCCAACGCCGCCGCTTCAGCAGCTCGACGTACCGCTGCACCGAGATCTGCGGAACTTCGAGCTGGCTCACGCGACCCCCGGAGAGATGCCGAGTTCGTGGATCCGGCGTTCTTCGCGTTCTCGCGCGGAGGGTGGAAGCGGCTGCGGCGCGGGCATCTCAGAACCTGAAGAAGATGGCGTTGTCCTGCTGCTTGCCGGTCAGGATGTCGTACGAGTACTGCAGCTGCGTCGCCCCCAACAGGGTGCGCACGGCGAGTCCAACGGGCTCGAGCAAGCGCTGCATGAGCCGGGCCAGCAAGCCGAGGAACGTCGGCGGCACGTAGAGGATGTCGCGCTCCCGGATGGCGACGTTCGCGACGGTGAGTCCCGACGTGATCATTTCGCGGAAGTTCACGTCGATCACGAGCGGGTGTTCGGCGTCCGGACGGATGAGGTAGATGCGACCCAGGTTGGCGAGCGGCGTCCACCCGACGATGAACATCGCGTCGACCAACGTGAGGTCAGTCGTCATCCGGTGCGGCCCCTTCAGGCCCACTTCACCGATCGCGTAGAACAACTTGGTCGAGATCGTGATGCGCGCCTGCAGGTCGATCTCGGGCTGGAACACGGCCCGCAACTGCTGCTTCACCAGGGTCGCGAGTTCGACTTCGGTCTTGCCGAGCGCATAGACCGGCCCGACGTAGGGCACGAAGATCGTGCCGTCGAGGTTGACGGGCTGCGACACGTTCAACGCTCCCAGTTGTTCGGCTCCCGGGATCAGCAACGCTTCGGGCGGCACGATGAACTGGACCCAGTCGAGACCGCCGAGGTAGTTCTCGCGCGTGGCCTCGCCCGTGGCCCGCGTGCCAAACCCCTTCTCGTTGAGCAGCTCGCGGATGCGCTTCTCTTCGTAGGTGCCACAGGCAGCGAGGCAGCCCAGCGCCAGCAGCAGGAAGCCGCGCAGCCAGGCGCGTTGGATGGTCTCGTCGGTCATCACGTTTGTGGTTTGCCTCGCAAAGTGCATCGAGACCGCATCGTAGAAGACCGGGCGCGCGGAGCAATGCGCCGCCCCCTGATCCCCCACCTCATCGGCACTTCCGCACCACCAACCTGACCGCTTCGTGGCGGCTCGCGTGCCCCCGCGGTGGCTCGCTGCCCGTCGGGCGGCAGCAGGAATCACTGCCTTGGTACGTGAACCGGCTTCGCGCCGGGCCCAGCGACCCCGTAAAAGCGGGGAATGCGTTGGGTGACCGTGCTGCTGGTGGTCGGGATGGTGGCCGGGCTCATCGGTGCCGGGATCGTGTGGAGCGGCGACGAGACAGCCCCTCCGTCACCGCGCGAACGAACCCCAGAGGAACTAGCCCGCAGCGACAACACCTCGGTCGGGCCCTCGCAGCCTTGGTCCACGGAGCCCGGGGCCGCCACCGGCGCCGAAGGCGGGCCGGTCGCAGGCGACGAATCGGCGGAACGCAGCCAGGCCACACCCGAAGTCGACGTGCGCCGCGCCCCGCGCGTGCGCGTCGTGCGCGGGCAGCCCGCTGCGCCGGTGGCCGATGCGACGCTTTACTTCCTCAACGAAGCGACCGCCGAACAGCGCCTGCGCGGACTCGCGAACCCACCCGAGCGCTTCGACTGGCCGGCTGCGTGGGGTCAACACGTCGTCACTGATGCGGAAGGAAATGCCCAATTGCCGCCGACGCGCGTGCCCTGGCTGGCTGCTGCAGTGCTCGGCGACGAGTTTGCATTCGGTACCGTGCCGCCCGGCAATCGCACCGTGATCCTGGTGCTGCGGGCTGACGAGACGGTCACCGTGCTTGCCGTCGGCGCCGACGAGCGGCCGGGCAGCAACCTGCCTGTCGGGCTGCTGCAGAACCAGGGCACGCAGACGTCCGTGGTGTGGCAGGGCACTACGCGACCCGACGGGCGCGCCTTCGTGCGCCACTTCCAGCTCGTGCGCGAGGATCCACGCGCGCAGAAGGGCGCCGAAGAACCGCCGGCGGAGCGCTTCGCCGCGGTGCTGCGTGCACCGTGCGCCACCCCCGTCGTCGCGGAGTTCATCGGCCGGCCGGCTGCCACCGAACCGGTGCGCCTCGTCGTGCCCGCCATGGGCTGCATCGAGGTGCAGCTGACCGACCACCGCGGCACCCCGCTGTTGAGCCCCGCCGTGCTCGCCGTCGCGATCGATGGCGCCAAGAACCCGACCGAGCCGTTCTCCTTCGCGCAGAATCTGCTGCAGCAGCGCGAGCAGAAGCCCGTCGGCGGCGACCCGGTGCGACTGATCCCAATCGGCGTCGGCACGAGCCTGCGACTGGTCGCGCGCTTCGAAGGCGATCGACGCCC
>JBDSBS010000023.1:0-10931 GCA_039921435.1 Planctomycetota bacterium
CGCGCGGCACGTTCGCCAACATCCGCTTGCGCAACTTCCTGGTCGGCCAGGAAGGCGGTCTCACCAAGCACTTGCCGAGCGGCGAGGCGATGTCGATCTACGACGCCGCCATGCGCTACCAGCAGGAAGGTGCGGTGCTGTGCGTGCTGGCCGGCAAGGAGTACGGCACCGGCAGTTCGCGCGACTGGGCCGCCAAGGGCACGCTGCTGCTCGGCGTGCGGTTCGTGCTCGCCGAGAGCTACGAACGCATCCACCGCAGCAACCTCGTCGGCATGGGTGTGCTGCCGCTGCAGTTCCTCGACGGCCAGACCCGCGACACGCTCGGTCTCACCGGGACGGAGATCTTCGACGTCGCCGTCGACGACCGCGTGCAGCCGCGCCAGCGCTTGACCGTGACGGCGATGCATCCCGAGAACGGCAAGGTCACGACGTTCGTCGTGCTGTGTCGCATCGACACGCCCGTTGAGGTCGACTACTACCGCAACGGCGGCATCCTGCAGACCGTGCTACGCAAGCTGCTGATGCCGGGCGCGGTTGTGAAGCCAGCGGAGAAGCCAGCGACGGGGACGGTGAGGGTGCTCGAACGGCACGTAGCTCGCCAGGCGAAGGCGAAGCCTATAGCGATCGTGAAGCCTGCCGCCCGCAAGGCCGCCAAGGCCCTCGAGCCAGCCAAGGTCAAGCCGACGAAGGCGAAGCCTGTCGCGAAGAAGGTCACGAAGAAGGCGGTCGTGAAGGCGCCAGTGAAGAAGGCCCCAGTAGAGGCCCCCGCGAAGAAGGCCCAACCCAAGAAGGCGTCAGCCAAGAAGGCGCCCCCGAAGAAGGCCGCTCGCAAGCCGGTCAAAAAAGTCGCCGCGAAGCCGGTGAAGAAGCCCGCAGCCAACGTGAAGGCGAAGCAGAAACAGAGGAAGTGAAGGCAACGCGGCACAGCCAACGCGGCGCGCACGACGCTGCCAATGCCACGCGGCGCCATCGAGCAACCCGCTGATGGCCGAACCCACCAGCAGCCAGGCGCGCTCGAGCACCCGTTCGGGCGTCCGCTAGGTGGCGCTTCTGCCGCCAGTGCCCACACGCGCCGAGGTGACCGACGTCGCCGCCGCCCCCTCGATCTGCTCAGTGTCAGATCCAGACCCGGGCAGAGGGTGATTTTGGTGTGGGACGCGAGTTCCTGGCCGGCGGAGCGGAGCACACCAGGGCAGTTCGAACCCACCGTCTCGATCCTGCGCGTGTGAGCTGGCGGATCCCGAGGAAACACCCGCGCCTTAGCGCCGCCGCTCAGCGATGCTGCCGACCATGGGCCCACTCCGCCAATGCCTGCCGTGGTCGATGCTGTGTCTCGCGGCGGCGTGTGCAAGCTCGCCGCCGATCGATCCGACCGCTGCGCCTGCTGCTCCCTCGCTGCGCGACGAACTCGGCGCGCACGTACATGGCTTCCGCGGCCAGGTCGGCGTCTACGTGCAACACCTCACCACCGGCGAACAGATTGCCATCGGCGCCGACGAGACGTTCCCCACGGCAAGCATGATCAAGGTGCCGATCCTCGCTGCCTTGCTGGCCAAGGTCGATCGCGGCGAACTCGACTACCACCAGGAACTGACCTACACGAAGGACCGCCTCTACCCGGGCGACGACCTGCTCGGCGCGTTCGCCTTTGGCAGCAAGGTGGCACTCGCGAAGGTCGCGATGTTGATGATCACGACCAGCGACAATACCGCAGCGCTGTGGTGTCAAGAACTGGCCGGCACGGGCACTGCGATCAACGCCTGGCTCGCCGAGCAGAGCTTCGCGGTGACGCGCGTCAACTCGCGCACTCCTGCACGCGAGGCCGACAAGCAGGCATGCGGCTGGGGTCAGACGACGCCGCGCGAGATGGCGCAGCTGCTCGTGCGCATTCGACAAGGCACGCTCGTGAGCCCGGCCGCGAGCGAAGAGATGCAGCGCTGCCTGTCGCGCATCTACTGGGATGCCGAAGCGCTGTCGATGATTCCGCCGCACGTGCTCACGATGAGCAAGCAGGGCGCGGTCAACCGTTCGCGCAGCGAGGTCGTGCTCGTCTGCGCGCCGCACGGCGACTACGTGTTCTGCGTCATCACGAAGGAGCAGCAGGACCAGAGTTGGGGCCGCGACAACGAGGGCTACGTGCTGCTGCGCGATGTGTCAGCGATGTTGTGGCGGCACTTCGAGCCAGGGCAACCGTACGCGCCGCCGGCCGGCATGCAGAAGTTCTGGTAGGGCTCCCCAGCCGTGCGCGTCACACCAAGCGCTGCAAGACCATGGGCCCACGCCGCCGCCGCTCCTCACCCACCGGCATCGCCGCCAGCACCTGATCCGCCGCCGCCTTCGCCGCCTCGGCCGTGCGCGCGTGCACGAACGCGAGCACGTCGCCGGGCTGCACTGCATCACCGAGCACCTTCTTGAGCACGATGCCGACCAACGGATCGACGAGGTCCGACGGCTGCCGCCGTCCCCCACCGAGGTCGACGACTACCTGACCCAACGGCAGCGGGTTCACGTCGATGACGAACCCGGGCCGCCGCGCTTCGACGGCAACCACACACGGCGCGCGCCCGAGCAGCGACGGCTCGTCGAGCACACGCAGATCGCCGCCTTGCAGTTCGAGGTTGTGCCGGAAGACCTGCCGCACAACGCCGTCCTGCCAGAGTCGCTGCAGTGTGCCCTTCGCGGTCTCGGCGTCTTTCGCGAGCCCCGCCAAGAGCAGCATCTCGACGCCGAGTGCGAGGGTCACCTCGCGCAGGTCGTCGGGACACGGCCCGTCGAGTGCCTGCAGCACCTCTGCGACTTCGAGCGCGTTGCCGATCGACAGACCGAGCGGATGGTCCATGTCGGTCAGCAAGGCCGCCATCTTGATGCCGGCCTGCTTGCCGACCGCGACGAGACCCTCCATGAGTGCCACTGCATCATGCTGCTGCTTCATGAACGCAGCGCGCCCACACTTGACGTCCATGACGAGCCCATCGATGCCTTCGGCGAGCTTCTTCGACAGGATCGAACTCGTGATCAGCGGAATGCTCTCGACCGTGCCGCTGATGTCGCGCGTCGCATACATGCGCCGGTCGGCCGGTGCTAGGTCGGCACTGGGCGCGGCCATCGCGTAGCCGCACTGCTCGATCACGTGCTGGAAGCGCTCGATCGAGAGGTCGGTGCGGTAGCCCGGCAGCGACGCGAGCTTGTCGATCGTGCCGCCCGTGTGCCCGAGCCCGCGCCCGCTGACCATCGGCACCGCCACTCCGGCGGCGGCGACCAGCGGTGCCAACAGCAGGCTCACCTTGTCGCCGACGCCGCCCGTCGAATGCTTGTCGATCTTGGGGCGGGACACCTGGCTGTGCTGCAAGACGCGGCCCGAATCGCGCATCGCCAGCGTCAGAGCCGCCGTCTCGGCTGGGTTCATGCCGTTGCAGCAGACGGCCATCAAGAACGCCCCGAGTTGCGCGTCGCCGAGCGAACCGTCGACGACGCCGCGCACGAGGTCTTGGATCTCCGCCGCCGAGAGTTCGCCACCGTCTCGCTTGGTGGCGATCAAGCGTCCTGGATGATGCTGCATGGTTACTTCCCTTGGGACGAACGAGACGCGCGGTAGGATCCCTTACGGAAAGAACGACACACGTGAGAACCTGCCGCGCGCTCACACGCTCGCTCGGCTCTCGGACCGCCACTCACTGGGCACGACTCACTGCGCAACACTCACTGAGCACGATTCACTGAGCACGACTCACTGCGCACGACCCACTGCGCACTATCCACCGGGCACGACTCACGGAGCAACCGGGTGCCAGAGCGTCTTCAACTCCACGAACGGCTCGACGAACAGCAGCGTACGCAGCCGCTCAGCCGCGGTCCAGTGCGCGGCAGGCCGGTCGCAGAAGCGCACGCGCTTGCAGTTGTCGGCCGCGGCCGTCGTCAGCGCCGCGTCGGGTGCACCTGCGACGAGCAAGCCGTCGACATCGCGGTGCGCCGCGAACTGGCCCGCGAGCTCCTGGCGAAGCCCCGAGAGCAGGTTGATCGCGCCCGCCGGCACATCGCTGGCCGCGCACACTTCGCCGAGCGCGAGCCCGGCGCACGGCGCCGATTCGCTGAGCAGCACGACCGTGCTGTTACCGCCCGCCAGCAGCGGCAGCGCGAGTGCCAAGACACCCACCAATGCCGGCGACTCGGGTGCGAGCACTCCGATGACGCCCACGGGTTCGACCGTCGAGAAGTTGAAGAACGGTCCTTGCACCGCGTTCTGGCTACCCAGCAGGCTCTGCAGCTTGTCGCATAGACCCGCGTACCAGACGGTCAGCGAAATCGCCGTGTCGAGTTCCTTCTTGGCGGCAGCCGGGGTCACCCCACCGAGACGCAGCTCGGCCTGCATCGCTTCGCGCCGCGATTCGAGCATCTCGGCCAGGCGATAGAGAATCTGCCCGCGCAGGTAGGCGCTGCTGCCACTCCAGGCCGCGAGCCCCGTGCGCGCCGCGACGACCGCGTCGCGCAGGTCCTTGCGGCTGGCGCGCGCGACGTTGAAGCCAGGGCTCATGCTCGGCGCGAACGAGCGTGCCGATTCACTGCGCGGGAACTTCCCGCCGACGAACAGCTTGTAGGTCTTGGCAACTGGCAGGGGCATGCCGAGGAACGGTGCCAGGACCGACGGTCGCGCGCAAGCACCAGCCGATGCTGCGCTGCCGCGAACCGTAGCACATCGGCTCAGGACTCGTCCGAGGCTTCAGACTCGCCCGCGGACTCCGCCGCCGACCCCTGCCGGAAGTCCTCTTTGCGCAGCCCGAGGTGATGCAGCTTGGCGTAGAGCGTGCGCGCACTGAGGCCGGCGCGTCGAGCGACGGCGCCGAGGTGGCCGCGACACTCGCCCAACAGCGCCGAGAAGTAGCTGCGTTCGAAGTCGTCGACGACGCACGCCTCGGCCTCTGCGAGCGGTAGCTTCAGCAGCTCGGCTGCCGCCGCGGCGTGCCGCGGCCGCGGAGCACTCGCGGACACGATGCCCGACAGATCGCCCACCGCGATCTCGTGGCCGTCGCCGAGCAGCACGGCGCGCTCGAGCACGTTGGCGAGTTCGCGCACGTTGCCGGGCCAGTCGTGCGCGCACAGAGAGGCCATCGCCTCGGTACCGACCGCGATCGGCCGCCGGTTGAGCCGCACGCACAGCGACTCGAGGTGGTTCTGCACGAGCACGGGCACGTCGGCGCGCCGTTCTCGCAGCGGCGGAATCGTCAGTGCGACCACGGCCAGGCGGTAGTAGAGGTCGGCGCGGAACTGACCGGCCTGCATCGCCGCCTGCAGATCGCGGTTGGTCGCCGCGATGACGCGCACGTCGATGGCGACGTCGCGTTCGCTGCCTACGGGCCGAATGCGCCGCTCCTGCAACACTCGCAGCAGCTTGACCTGCAGCAAGAACGGCATCTCGCCGACCTCGTCGAGGAACAGCATGCCGCCGTGCGCGAGCTCGAACAGGCCGCGGTGGGCCCGCACGGCGCCCGTGAACGCACCCTCTTCGTGACCAAACAGCTCGCTTTCGAGCAGGGCCTCGGGCAGCGCGCCGCAGTTGATCGCCACGACCGGACCGTCGCGGCGCGGCCCTTCGTCGTGAATGGCGCGGGCGAGGCGTTCCTTGCCGACGCCGGTCTCGCCCATGAGCAGCAGGTTCGCGTCGCTGTCGACCATGCGCCGCGCGACGACGAGCAGGCGCTTCATCTCGTCGCTGTGGCTGACGAAGTCCGCGAGCGACGCTGACGGTGCGCCGCGCAGTGCGCGCAGGCGATGCAGGGCCGCGCCGCGCGAACGTTGCACCAAGGCCTGCAGCGCTTCGGCGAGGGCCGGGTCGTCGAGCGTGCAGTTCAATACCGCCAGCACACCGCTGCCCAACAACTGCGCACGCAACAGAGGTTCCTCGTGCTCGGCCAGCACGATCACGTCGGGCGCCTGGCCGGTCTCGCGCAGGCGCACGAGCGCGCGCTCGACCGCGGGGCTCAGTTTCGGTTGGTGCAGCAATATGAGATCGACGCTGCCCTGCTCGATGGCGGCAGCCACCGAACCGCGCGCCGGCACGAAACGAACGGGTGCCGTGGCGAGCAACCGTTCGACGCGGCGGACCAACGGGGCGGCCAACAGGGCCAGTGTGCGTAGCAACATGGCGGCATCGGCATGCTCGTGCCGATCGGGCTCGGAAGCAAGTTGCCGAAATTGCACGCGGCGCCGCGACGCGGTGCGGCGGCCAAGAGATGATGCAATCACCTTTCGATGCTCCCCTTGCGTTCGTCGAGCTCAGATTTTCACCGCCCCGGCATCGCACTTGCGCTGGGGTGGGCGCGGCGAATGGATCGTCGCAGTCTTTCGAATCGAACTGATATGAACCAACCCAAACCCGGTCAGCCCACGCCGAAACCCGGCACTCCCGCCCCCGCACCCAAGCCAGGTGCATCCCCCGCTCCGAAGCCTGCGGCTCCGATGCCGCCGAAGCCAGGTGCACCCACGCCGGGCAAGCCACCGCAAAAGCCGAAGGGCTGAGCGATAGCCAAGCGAGCAGGCCGCGCACCGCGAGGTGGGCGGCCTGTTTGCTGTACGCAGCCTGCCTTGATGTGTCGGTCTTGCGAGTCCTCTCGGATGAGGCCTTGGTGCGGAAGACCGAGCGGGGCGCAATGAAAGCTCGCGGCCTGTATCGTCCGCCGCCATGGAAGCGGCGCTGCTCATCGAGCGAATGCGCCCTGTGCTCGCGGCCGAGCCAGGGATTGCCGTCGCATGGCTGTTCGGTTCCGCCGCGCGCAGCACCATGCGCAGCGACAGTGACGTCGACGTCGGCCTCGTGTTCGTACCCGGACTCGCGCCCGCCGAGCGCGAGCGCATCCTCGTCGATCTCTCCTCCCTCCTCGAGGCAACCAGCAGTCCCCACCCGATCGAGGTCGTCGCACTCGAAGACCAAGGCCCGGTGTTCGTGCATCGCGCTCTGCAGGACGGCGAGCGCATCGTCGTCAACGACGAGGAGCGACGCGTCGAGTTCGAGGCCGACTCGCTGGTTCGTTACCTCGACTGGAAGCCGACGTGGGATCTGGCAGCCAACGAGCAGCAGGCCGGGATGCGACGTTGGCTCGCCAAGCAAAGACCGTGACGAGCCGCGCATTGAGACCAAGCCAGCGATCCTGCGCGACAACCTCGCGCGGCTCGCCACCATCCCGCAATCGACTTTCGCCGAGTTCGCCGCCGACTTCCGGAACGTCGACAGCGCGCTGCACCGCCTGCAGACGTCCATCCAGGCACTGATCGACGTGGGCAGCTACAAGGTCGGTCGTCGCGGCCTGCGGCCACCGGACTCGAGCCGCGACATCCTGCAGGTACTGGAGCAGGATGGGGCGCTGCCCGCTGGCACCACGAACCGGTTCGCGCCGCTGTTCGCGTTCCGAAATCGCGCCGTGCACCTGTACGACCGCGTCGACACGCAGAGGGTCTACGAGATCCTGATCGGGCACCGCGAGCACCTCGCGACGTTGCTCGACCTGCTGCTCGCGATTCCGGACTGAGTTCGCTACCCACTCGAGCCTGCGCGGCGGAGACAACAACCGAAGGCCGCCCACCAAGCGACTCTGACCGCTCGACCGTTCGACAGCCGATGCGAGACCCCGTTATGCGCGCCACGAGTGCGAGCGCTTTGTGCGTGTTCGTTCTATCCGTTTGCTCAAGCGACGTTGCCTGCTCGTGCAGCCGCCATCGCTCCAACGTCACCCAGCCGACAGCGAACCCGCAAGCCGCACATACGCCCGCATGCCCTGCCGCCCGCCCTCACGCCCAAACCCCGACTCCTTGAACCCACCAAACGGCGACGCCGCGTCAAACCGGTTGAACGTGTTGTTCCACACCACCCCCGCCTTCATGCGCTCCGCCAGCCACAGAATGCGCGCACCCTTGTCGGTCCAGATGCCCGCCGACAGACCATAGCTCGTGTTGTTCGCCTTCTCGACCGCTTCTTCGGGCGTGCGGAACGTCAACACCGACAGCACCGGCCCGAAGATCTCCTCGCGCGCGATGCGGTGGCTCATCGACACGTTGGTGAACAGCGACGGCGCCCACCAGAAGCCCTTCTTCGGCAGTTCGCAGCTCGCCTGATAGAGCTCGGCCCCACCTTCCACTCCGGCCGCGACCATCTCGCGAATGCGCGCGAGCTGCGCAGCCGAGTGGATCGCACCCATGTCGGTGTTCTTGTCCATCGGGTTGCCGACGCGGATGCGGTCCATGCGCCGCCGCAGCTTCTCGAGAAACAGATCGTGCACGCTCTCTTGCACGAGCAGCCGCGAACCGGCGCAGCAGACGTGGCCCTGGTTGAAGAAGATGCCGCGCACGACCCCTTCGACGGCCTGGTCGTGCGCCGCGTCCTCGAACACCAGGTGCGCCGCCTTGCCACCGAGTTCGAGCGTCAACTCGATGCCGCGACCCGCGACGGCGCGCTGGATCTCCTTGCCGACTTCGGTGCTGCCCGTGAACGCGACCTTCTGCAGCCCCGGATGCCGCACGAGCGAAGCACCGGTCTTGCCGTCGCCCGTGATGACATTGACGACGCCGGGCGGCAGGCCCGCCTGTTGGAACACTTCGCACAGTCGCAGCGCCGTCAGCGGCGACGTCTCGGCTGGCTTCAGCACCACCGTGTTGCCCGCCGCGAGGGCCGGCGCGATCTTCCACGCCGCCATCAGCAGCGGGAAGTTCCACGGGATCACCTGGCCGATGACGCCCAGTGGCTCGGCGTTCTGCCCGGGGAACAGCAGCTCGAGTTTGTCGGCCCAACCGGCGTGGTAGAAGAAGTGCTGTGCTGCGAGCGGCACGTCGACGTCGCGCGTCTCCCGGATCGGCTTGCCGTTGTCGAGCGTCTCGAGGCAGGCGAACTCGCGCGAGCGTTCGAGCAGGATGCGCGCGATGCGAAACAGGTAGCGAGCGCGGTCACTGCCCGACAACCGGCTCCAGGCCGGGAACGCCTTCTGCGCCGCTTGCACTGCCGCATCGACGTCCTTCTCGCCGGCCACGGCGATTTCGCTGAGCACCTTCTCGGTGGCCGGATCGATGGTCGCGAAGTACTCGGCCTTCTTCGGCTTCTGGAACTCACCGCCGATGAACAGCTCGTGCCGCGGTGCTAGCGTGAAGTGGTCGGTGCTCTCGGGCGCGGGTTCGTAGCGCCACAACTCGCCGAACGTCAACTCCGTCGGTGTGCGAGTCGCTTTGGCCTTGTCGGTGTTCTTTGCCATGGGGCGTGCCTGTGCGGGTCCCGTCAATCCGCACTGAAGTCGGTGGGCCGCTGATAGCGTCCCGTGCGTTCCTTCTCGAGCTGCATCAACACGTCGTTGAGCAACGAACTCGCGCCGAAGCGGAACCACTTCGGTGACAACCACAGATCGCCGCAGGTCTCGGCGACCAGCACCAGGTAGCGCAGCGCGTCCTTGCCGGTACGGATGCCGCCCGCCGCCTTGACGCCGACCATTTTCCCCGTCTCGAGGAAGTGGTCGCGCACGGCCTCGAGCATCAGCAGCACGACCGGCAGCGTGCTCGCCGGCGCCACCTTGCCCGTGCTCGTCTTGACGAAGTCCGCACCGGCCAACAGCGCGATGCGGCAGGCGCGGCGGATGTTGTCGTAGGTCTTGAGCTCGCCGGTCTCGAGGATGACCTTGAGGTGCGCGTCGCCGCATGCCTCGCGGATGCGCTTGACCTCTTCGTAGACGGTCGCGAAGTCGCCGCGCAGGAAGGCGCCGCGGTCGATGACCATGTCGATCTCGTCGGCGCCGGCCGCCATCGCCAGGACGGACGCACGCCGGACGTTGTCATACGTTTCGAGTTCGCCGGTCTCGAGGATGACCTTGAGATGTGCCTCGCCGGCGGCCTCCTTGATCTCGACGATCTCCTCGAAGACGGTCAGGTAGTCGCCCGACAGGAACGCGCCACGATCGATGACCATATCGACCTCGTCGGCGCCGGCTTCGACCGCCGCCCGCACTTCGGTGACCTTGATGTCACGGAATGTCTGACCGGACGGGAAGCCGGTCGCCACGCTGGCGACCTTGACCTTCGAGCCGCGGAGGGCCTCCTTGGCCTCGGCAACCAGGGACGGATAGACGCACACGGCCGCGACCGACGGGATCGTCGGGTCGCCCGGCATCGGGCGCATCGCCTTGACGCACATGGCCCGGATCTTGCCTGGCGTGTCCTTCCCCTCGAGCGTGGTCAGATCCATCATCGTGATCGCGAGTTCGAGCGCCCACAGCTTCGACGCCTTCTTGATCGACCTGCGTTTGAGCGAATCGACCCGCTCGTTGACCCCGACCTCGTCGACCGCGGTGACCCGGCCGAGCAGGCTGCCAAGCGGACCCGGACGCCCGTCCCACGCACGGATCAGGTCGTTGGCACGCTCGCGCGTCGGAGTCTCGGGACGTCGTGTGGCGGTCATGGGACGGAGAGGATACACCCGGTTCACGAGGCGGCCCGAACGCCGCTCAGGGGCTGCTCGCCCGGGGTCAGCGACCGGCGCGGACCCTTGGCAGCGGCGGGAGACGGCGCTTGCCCGCGACGAGGAAGTGGCGGAACCACTCCTCGACCACGCGCAGGTTCTCCACCCTGCGGAATGGCGTGCCCGAGCGGGTCCGTTCGTGCGTCTCGTTCGGCACACGCAGCAGGCGGACCGGTCGGCGCTTGCTGCGCAGGACCGTGAACAGCGCCTCGGCCTGTGCGATCGTCGTGCGCAGGTCGTTCTCGGAGTGCTGGATCAGCAACGGGGTGCGGATCCCGTCGGCGTATGAGATCGGCGAAATTTCGCGGTAGTAGGCCGGATCGCTCCACGGCGTTGCCCCGAATTCGAGCTGGGCCCACTCGCCACCCGAGATATCGCCGGTCGTGAACAGCATCGTCATGTCACTGACACTTCGACAGGTCATGGCCGCCCGGAAGCGCTGGTCGTG
>JBDSBS010000024.1:0-4935 GCA_039921435.1 Planctomycetota bacterium
CGTGGCGAGCTGCTGGCGACCTCGCGGTGAAGCATGGTTAGCTTGCTGATCGCGGTGGTCGTGATGGCCATCGTGTTCGACTACATCAACGGCTTCCACGATGCTGCCAACGCCGTCGCCACCGTGATGTCGACCGGCTTGCTGCCCATCCGGACCGCGGTGTTGTGGCAGCGCTGCTCAACTTCGCTGGCGCGATGGCTGGGACCGCCGTCGCCAAGACGATTGCTTCGGGCTTTGCGGCCCCCGCCGACGTGACGCAGGTCGTCATTCTGGCCACATCGTTCGGCGCCTGCGCCTGGAACCTGCTGACCTGGTGGTTCGGCATCCCGTCGTCGTCCTCGCACGCGCTGATCGGCGGGCCTGGCCGGTGCCGTGGTCGCCCATGCCGGTGTCGACGCGTTCCGCTGGACGGCGCTCGGCGAGAAGGTGATCCTGCCGCTCGTGCTGTCGCCGGCGATTGGCTTCGTCGTTGCGTTCTTCCTGATGATCGGGCTCATGTGGGTGGCGGTGCTCTGTCGGCCGGCCACTGTGCAGCGTGGCTCGCGTCGCCTGCATCTCGTCTCGGCCGCGGCGATGGGCGGTTCGGCGAGCGCGGGAGCAGTCGCGCGCTCGCAGCTACTCGCGCGGCGTTAGATGCATCACGAATCCGCCGCCCGCTGCGATGCGAAGGCGCAGCACGTCGCTCGCACCTACTTCGCTCCGTTCGATCGCGAGCGCGTCAGGACCCGTCCCGACGGTGTCGCCATCGCGCCAGATCGACAACGCATGCCGACCCACCGGCAGGAACGACAGCGGCACCGCGAGTTCGCGCGCTTCGCCGGCCGCGAGCCCACCGATCCACCACTCGCTACCGCGCCGCCGCGCCGTGACGAGCAGACGGCCGATCTCGGCGTCGAGCACGCGCGTCTCGTCCCACCAGGTCGGCACCTGCTGCACGAACTCGAAGCCAGGCTGGTTGCGATACGCCGCCGGATAGTCGGCGACCATCGGCGATGGATTGTCGAAGCACACGTACATCGCGAGCTGATGACCGCGCGTGCCGAGAACGTTTGGTGCGACGTGGTGCGGTTGAAAGGTCGCGCGATCCACCGCGCGGAAGCCGCCGAGGTGGTAGTCCATTGGCCCGGCGACGAGTCGCGTGAACGCGACCAGCAGATCGTGCTCGGGCGTGCAGCGGTCGCTCCACTTCAGATACTCGAGGTTGAGCGAGCCTTCGTGGTTCATCAGGTGCGGGAACGTGCGCTGCCAACCGGTCGGCTTGTACATGCCATGGAAGTGCACGAGCACGTGGTGCTTGCCGGCGGCTGTGAGCACCTCTTCGGCGAACTCGACGGTCGCCTGGTCGTCGCTGTCGAGGAAGTCCACCATGACGCCGTTCCAGCCCAGGTGCGCGAGTGCCGCGAACACCTCGTCGACGCGGCCGCGCATCGCCGCGTGGTGCACCCAGGTCCAGAGGCCGATGCCCTTTTCGGTGGCGTAGCGCTTGATCGACGCCAAATCGAAGTCGTCGCGCGCGCGCGTCGCATCGGTGTCGGGGCCGGGGGACAGGCCCTTCTTCGATTGGTGGTACCAGGGCGTGTCGCTCTCGTCGGCAACGATCGCGTGGAACGCGATGCCGTTCGCGGCGCAGAAGTCGATGTACTTGCGGGCCGATGCGAGCGACAGGATCGGGTCGGTGCGTTCCGCTTCGAACAGGTAGCCGTTCCACCATGGCCACGTCAGCTTGCCGGGCTTGATCCAAGTCGTGTCGGCCGTCGCCGGCTCGTTGAGGCACCAGAGCGTGTTCGACTCGAGCAGCACGCCGGGACGATCGCCCACCAACACGACGCGCCACGGCGTGACCATCGGCAACGGCCGCGCGACGACGACTGCATCGGCCGGGCCTGCGAGTGCTGCGGTGAACACGTTCTCGTCGACGCGCAGCGACATGCCCGCGTAGTGCCGCAGCGCTGCCTCGGTGATCGACACGAACGGTCCGTCGGCGAACACCGCGGTCAGCGGCGTGTCGAGCAGTTTGCCCGCGGGAAGACCGGCGAGCGCCAACGCCGTGATCGCATGTTCGTGTGAGGTGCGATGGTGTTCGAGGTACTGCGCGTAGACCGTCGGGTTGCCAACGAGAGCGAACGTCGTGCCTTCGCCGAGCAACCGCAGTGCGGTGTGCCCCGCGGCCGGCCCGACCTCGTAGCGAAATGCGATCGCGTCGTCGAAGCAGCGGAACACCACCGTCACCGGCGGCGCATCGAGGCGCTGCAGCGGGACCCGCAGCTCCTCGTAGTGGTCGCGCGCTGTGTCGGCCTTGCCGAAGTGCATCGCGACCCGTTCGTCGTGCTGGCGGCGTACGGGCGGCGAAGCCTGCGCGCCGGCAAGCAGATCACCCGCGCCCTCGGCGACGAGGCTCAACTTGCAATCGGCGAGCAATGCCTTGCCGTTGCATGTCGCTGACCAGCGCGGCACGTCCTGGCCGTCTGCCGCCGGCATCTGCATCGCGACGACGATGCGTCCGTTCGGCGAACGCAGCTTCGTACCGTTCCCCGTGGGCACCGCGTCCTGTGCACTCGCCGCGACGGCCAGCAGGCTGAAGAGCCATGCGACGAACGAGATCGAGATCCTCTGCATGGCGAGTCCTTGGCGCGAGTGACGCGGCCACGTAGCTGGGCGGAGCCACGACGTTACTGCCGACGTTGCGTGACGCCATGCACGAGCCTGATTGTTCGACCGCGCGCCCATGCTCGTGTCGCAGCGAAGCTGGCGGGATCAGGGAAGCGTGCCGTCGACGGATCTTGGCATGGATCCGAACGGCTGCACGTGCGGGTGTGCTACCGCAGCGCCGCGGCCGCACGTTCGCAGGCCTCGGTCGATACTTGCAGAGTCACGCTGCCCGGCACCTGCAAGTCAAGCTCGGCGGGTTCGAGCATCTCGACGGTCGCACTGCCGATGGCCGATCGCAGCTCGAGGTGCAGGCGGTAGCGACCGCGCGGTGGCGTCACCACCACGCTTCCGACCCAAGGCACATCGACCGTGCGGGGCACGCGGCCGAGGAAGTCGGCCATGCGCGCGCCGCCGCCGGGCGTATCGGGATGCTGCAGTTCGTCGGCGGTCAGCACGGGCTCGAGGTGCAATCGCAGTTGCTGGCCCGCGGGCACCGCGGTGGGCGGTGCCGCAAGCGCCACCGTGATTGCCACCGTGTTTGACGGCAGGCGCACTTCGACCACATCGCGATCGAAGCGCACCGGCACCGGTTCGTGGTCGGGCGCATAGACGATGCCTTCGGGTTCTCCCTGCACGACGATCTCACCCCCGCGCATGAGTTCGACGCCCGACCAGCGTGCGGTCTCTGGTCGGTCGAAGATCACCACGCCGTGCCCACCGATCGGCTCTCCGCTGCTCGCGTCGAGCAGGAGGACCTTCACCTTGCGCGCGGCGAACTCGATGTCGAGCAACCGCGGGTCGCGAGTCTGCTCGCCTTTGCGCACGATGACGCCGGGCACGCGCAGCTCCGTACGCGGTTGGCCTGCGAGCGCGCAGCAGACGTCGTAGCTGCCCGGCCGTAGACCGCCAAACCAGTGCTGTACGGTCCGTTCGAGGGTCTCCCGCTCGTCCACCGCAGCGAGGCGCTCGCCGCTGGGGCTGCGCAGGAACACTCCGATCGATCGCGGCTCGAAGTCGCCGACAGTGCGCACACGGGCAGCGAGACTGCCCGCGCGTGCCACCATCAAACGCAGGCCGTGCGACGGCACCGGCACGCTCAGCGGCGCATCGGTGACTGCCTGCGGCGACTGCAATACCAGGCGCAGCACGCTGCCGGAGAACGCCCCGCGCACCGCGAAGTGTTCGTCCACGCTGCTGGCGCGCAGAAGAGCCCACTGCGCCACCATCGCCACGACGCTCATGTCGGGCTCGCGGATGTCGACGGCGACATGCACGTCCAAGCACGGCGTGCCGTCCTCGAACACCACCACGCCGTCGACCAACACCGGTGGCACTTGCAACACGACGTCGCCGAGGTCACGGTCGCCGATTGCGGGCAGCTGTTCCAGCTGGACGTGCGCCACCGCCTGCTCGACGTCGCCGAGGTCCTCGACGCGAACGACGGTGAAGTACACGACGGCACGGCCACCAACCTGGCGGTCGAAGCGCATGGCAAAGCGGCCCTCGGCGTCGCTCCACGTGGTGCCTTGCATGCCTCGCGCGCGTTGCCGCTCGCCATCGTCGCGCAGGTTGACTTCGTAGCGCAGGCGCTGTCGAGCGAGCGGCAGGTCGTCGAGCATGGCGCGGCCGTGCAGCACCAACTGCACGGGAGCTTCCAAGCGCACGACGACCCCTTCGCCCGCGCGCGTTGGTCCGGCGAAGTCTTGCTGCGCCCACACGAGGCCGCTGCGCAGCGAGGCACGAAAGCGCCGACCTGTGCGCGCGCGATCGAACTCGACGCGACCCGAGGCTGGCACCTCGTGCATGCAGTACTCCGAGACATCGGTGCGTTCGCCTTGCTCGTCGAGGCTGATCAGCAGCACCGACGCTTCGCCATCGGCAAGCGCGGGATCGACCTCGACGACGATGCGACCGAGGCCGGGCAGTATCAGGTCGATCGGCTGAGACGGAGGTGTCGTGAGGTCGACCGCGACGCCCGGCCCCGCGAAACCAGGCCAGGCGAAGGTGACCCACGCCGACGTGGTGGTCTGTGACCAGGCTTCTGGTGCGAGTTGTGCGTGCGCGATCGTGGCGAAGCCGTCGGCACCTGTGATTGCAGCAGCGCGCTGGCGCCGCACTTCGCGGCCGTTCTGCAGCCGTGCCCAGCCCATCGCCAGCGGCACGGAGGGCTGCGCGGTTCCCTCGACGTCGATGACGTGCACCCGCAGCGTCACATCGCGTTCGAGCCAGAGCGTGTCGCCGTCCGCAGGTGCATGCGCATGCAGGTCGACGGTCGTGCAACCGAAC
>JBDSBS010000025.1:0-10310 GCA_039921435.1 Planctomycetota bacterium
CCACGACGCGCCGCCGTTCGTGCTGTGGAACAGACCGAGGTCCGTCGCGACGAACAACAGGTCGTGCAGCACCGGGTGCATCACGACCCAGCTCACGGGCAGGGCGGGCAACGTTCCGGTTCCGATGCCGTCGATCGTGTGCCACGTCGCCCCGTTGTCGAGGGTCTCCCAGAGGTTGTCCGGCGTGTAGCCCATGAAGCTCACGATCACGCGCTGGTGGTTGCTCGGGTCGATCGCGATGCTGCTGACCCAACGATCGGGCAGCTGGCCACCGGCGCCGTCGACGAGCGTCCATGCCGGCGCAGCCGCCGTGCCGTTGCTGGTCCGGTGGATCTCGCCATCGTTGTGCGCTGCCCAGACGACATCGGAGTTGCCGAGTGCCACTGCGCCGCCGAATGGTTGCAGATAGGGTTGTCCTGGAAGGGTGCGCCGGCAGGTCCTGCGAACGTCGGGCAGCTGCGCGGCGCCTTGATCTGCACCCAGGCCGGTGGCGTGCCGGTCTTCACGTTGTTCGTGCTCCACAACGAGCGGCCGCAGGCGAGCATGCGGTTCTGGTTGTTGGGGTCGAGCAGGAAGTACGGGATGAGCGCGTAGGAAATCCAGCATCGGCAGACCCTGCAGGTGCGTGTCGGTCGCGAGACCTTCGAACTGCACGCCGGCTGTGGACGCAAGGCGCAGGTTCTCGATGCGCAGCGCCCGCGTGGCCGCGTCCATCCGCGCGAACGGCACGTCAGCGCGCAGCTCGACATCGCCATCGCCGGACCAGGTCGCGAGAGGCAGCGCGATCTCGAAGGGTCCCGGTCGCCGTCGCAGCGCCAGCGCCAGTTGGGTTCCCTCAGCCGCCAATGCCAACCGACATGACCCTTCGAACTCGATCGGTTTTTCGCCGAGCAGGCGCACCACGACCGTGCCGGCGGCGTCTTCCCCTGGCTCGGGGAACCGCGCCGTCGCCGAGATCGCCTGCGTGCCCATCCTTGCCTGCATGTCGAGGCTCCACTGCCCAGCTGCCACGGTCAGCGTCGCGTCGACCGTCACCAGCGAAGCAGCGTGATCAGGGGGCGGTTCGATCCTGCCGCCGCGAATGGCGAGGTGACGCACGGGCAGCTCCGGTGGTGCGGCAACACCGACGAGCTGGTGGCTCATGCCGGCGAATGGACTCGATGCCTGCCCTGGGTTCGTCGCCATGCTCCAGGTGGGCTCGTCGAGCACGAGGGTGTCGATGCGACGGTTCATCAGATCGACCAGGGTGAACGCCGCCGAAGCGGAGCGGATCGTCACGTAGCCAGCGCTCGTGCCGATGGCACCGAGTTCGAGGTCGTGGAGGACGACGTCGCCGATGCCAACCTCGATGGACCCGATGTGCACTTCGTCGAACCCCGCCTGCCTCAACTGCGAACGCAACGTCGCCTCGACCACGCGCGGCACGATCCAGAACCAGATCGCCGCGACCGCGAGCATCGTCACCGAGACCCGACAACCATGGCCGCACCCGCCGCCGCCGCGGAACCGGCAGCGACGGCGCGCCCGTGGCGGGTTGGTTCGCGGGTGGTTCAGGGAATGCAGGCATGGGGATCTCTGCAGCAAGAACCGGCGGCGTGATCACCGATCAAACAGGCCGTTCGTGACTGATAGGGGAGGCGAGGACCGTGATGCCATGGGGTGTTGACCCGCCACGAGGCGCGTCGGTACGCAGCGAGGTCCCCGCCGCCGCTCATCTCGGGCTTGGACTGGGCCACGCGATACCAGACGTGGGTTCATCATTTCCCCGAGCGGCAGTCTTCTCCCCGCTCCACTGCCATGGCATGCACGAACGATTCGGAACCGGATGCGCGAACTCGTGCGCACGAGGTGCTACGCGACGACCACTCACGACGTCGAGGAGATGGAAGCTGACGGGCTGGGCAGCTTCGACATCGAGCGGCATCCTCACGGGGGTGGCAACGAGCACCAGCCGTCGCCGCATCCGTCCAGGGCCGTCCGGGTTCACGACGCCGGTGTTGCGGCGTCACGGGAGAGGCTATGGTGGGCTGATGATCCGTCCTGAAGCCATCTGCGAAGGCGAGTGGGTCGATTGGTATGCCCTGACCCCGATCCAGCGGTGGCAGCAGAGCATGGAACTGTGATCGCGAAGAAGACCCAGAGCGACAAGGATTGGCCGATGGTGAGGCGCCTGCTGGAGGCCCACTACTTCCAGCACCGCGCCGCAGCTTCTCCAGCCCAGGTACGTTTCTGGCTCCTCGAACTCCGGACACCGGCGCTCTTGATCGAAGTCGCGCGCGGACACGCAGTGATCGCACGGGACCTCGCCGCACTGCGGCCGCTGCTTGTGGAGGCCGAGGCAGGCCGCGAGGACGGACTCGGCAATGCTCTGGTCGAGGAGGAGCGCCGGGAGCGCGAACGGGACCGCCAATACTGGACGCCGCTGAAGGCGGAACTCGAGAAGCTCCGCCGCGAGCGCAGGAAGAACTGACCAGTGCAACGGCCTGCAGGGCGCTTCTCGATGAGCCGGTGGCCGTGGTTGCCAAGTCGCCGGCTCAGGTAGGCTCGTTCTGATCACCGCGTTCCTGCTCGGAACAGAACTTCGTCGACATCACCATGATCTGCGATCTCTGCAACAAGAAGGGCGCCCGGATCCGGCGCGTGACCAGGATCTGTGGGCGCGGGAGTGCGATGTTTTTGATCGAGAACTGCACGCGGTCACGGATCGCCTGCACGAGCTTCTTGACATCGCCGTCAGTCACTTCCGCGTGTTCACAGAACTCCACCTTGCCCAGGCCTGGCTCGTGCGTGAACACGCCGTCGAGCCACAACACATGCATGTGTACGTTGACTCGCAAGCCCGAGTCGAAGCGCTGCACGAACGCCACCGCTCCCGCGCACGGCCTCGACCCGCTACGTGACCGCGCCTGACGTTCGTAGTAGCCCGACACCGCGCGCACCAGGATCCGCCGCACAGCCGCGCACGCGGTCGGATCGTACGCACACATCACCCGCACCCGATACGGCAGCGACAGCACCCACTGCCGCACCGGCACCTCGGGAATCACGCGGTCCACCAGCCACGCCGCAGTGTCGACCATTCGACGCGTGCCGCACGACGGGCAGAACCCGCGCCCCTTGCACTAAAACGCCACGACGTCGTCTTTCCCGCACGCATCACAATGCACGCGAAGAAGGCCGTGCGCGAGGATTCCGCAACGCAAGAACCCTTCCACCTCGCGCACACAGAACCGCGGCACCGATCGTTCGCCATCGCCAACTCGCCGCAAGAACGTCGCCCACTGTGCCTGCACCATGCGGTACAGGACCGTGCCCTCCGGCTCCCGCCGGACACGCTGCGCGCCCACACTTGCCACGCATGCAGAGGGGCTCGCAGTGCGCCCGCGGTGACACCGCGCTCTCGATTTCGCTCGGGCTTGCGAGAGACCGGCAGGCGCGTCGTGGCCATGCCAGCAGCGGCTGGTAGCCGGGTGTCGTAGTGACCCGAACGCCTGCGCGAACCCTTGCACGGCAGGAGCGACAGCTTTGGCCGAGCTCCGCCGGCGCCGCGCCGTTGCACCGACGCTTCACCACCGCCACACTGCGCGACTCCCATGAGCGAGCCAAACGCAGCCAGCAAGCCCTACCCCGAAGTCAGCGCACAAGCGAACTTCCCCGCGATCGAGCTCGAGATGCTGGCGCGCTGGCAGGAGCAGAACACGTTCCGTCGCTCCGTCGAGAACCGCCCCGAGGGCGCCGACGAATACGTCTTCTTCGATGGGCCGCCGTTCGCCAACGGCTTGCCGCACTACGGTCACTTGCTGACGGCGGCAGCTCGAACCGCGGCTTGCCTGACATGCCCAGGGCACGGTGGCCCGCGGCTTCGACGAAGCGACGGTACTCGTCGTTCGTGACCGGGTGCACGGCCAGCGCGAACTCGTCGAGCCACACTTCGTGCACCGGTTGCTCGTCGCGCAGATTGTGCTGACTGCCCATCGCGAACGCTCCGGCCGCGATGGTCACCAGTTCGAGATGCATGGCGAGACGCTATGTGCGGGTCGCCGGAATCATCGAAGTGGATCTGCAGAACCGCGTTCGCCGCCGTCCGTCTTTTCGGCACGGGTCTTGTGCGCCAGGGCGGCGACGGTTGCCAGCAATTCGGACGGCTCGACTGGTTTGGCGATGTGAGTCTGATAGCCAGCGTTCAACGCTCGCGTGCGATCCTCGGATCTCGCGAACGCAGTGATGGCTGCGGCCGGAGTGCGAATACCCCGCTTCCGGACCTCCCTCATGAAGTGGTAGCCATCGCAGCCCGGCAAGCCGATGTCGGAGAGGATCACGTTCACCCGGCCAGAACTCAGGACCGTGAGGCCTTCGGCGGCCGAAGCGGCGGGTGCGATTTCGGCGCCGCTCTCTTCGAGCACGCGTTGGATGAGGTCGCGCGCGTCCGGGTCGTCGTCGACGATCAGCACGCGCACCCCACGGAGGTCGGGCAGATCCCACTCAGGGGATGCGGCCGACGCGGCGACCGGCGCCGCTTTTTGGGTCTTCTCGACGCGCTGCGCTGCGACGGGCAAGGCGACCGTGAAAGTTGCCCCCTTGCCCTCGCCGCCGCTCGCGGCGTGGACCGTGCCACCATGCAACTCGACGAGCTGCTTCACGATTGCCAGCCCCAGTCCCAGGCCGCCATGTTCGCGCGCGGCAGAGCTGTCGGCTTGGCGGAAGCGCTCGAAAACGTGAGGCAGGAACTCCGGCTTGATGCCATGCCCCGTATCCATTACCGAGAGCTGCACGGTCGAACCGACGCGGGCCAGGTCGATCTGGACGCGCCCACCGCGCGGGGTGAACTTCACGGCGTTGGAGAGCAGGTTCCAGACTACTTGCTGCAGCCGGGCGGGATCTCCGTAGACCGATTCGGTGAACTGTTCGAACGTGTGGTGCAACACGATTCCGCGGCCGTCTGCCGCAGATCGCACCGCATCCAGCGCGGCCTCGATCACGACGGGGAGTTCCACGGGCTGCACGTCGAGCCGCAGCTTGCCGGCGACGATACGACTCATGTCGAGCAGGTCCGCGATCAGCTGCGCCTGCATGCGCGCATTGCGGTCGAGTACCAGGATCCCTTGTTCGAGGTTCTCCGGCGAAGGCTTCCTGCGCAGGATCTGGATCCATCCAAGCATCGCGCTCAGCGGCGTCCTGAGTTCGTGCGAGAGAGTCGCAAGGAACTCCTCCTTCAGTCGGCCGGCATTCTCCGCTTCGGCGCGTGCGGCGCGTTCGCTGCGGATCAATTCGTCGCGCTCCTTGTCCGCTCGGTGCCGATCGCTCACGTCCCGGAACACCAAGATGCAACCGAGGCATTCACCATCGCTCGCGCGGATCGGCGCGGCGCTGTCGTCGATTGGTCGCTCTGTACCATCCTTGGCGATCAGCAGCGTGTGGTTGGCGAGCCCCACGATCACGCCGTCCCGCAACGCGCGCAGGGCGGGGTTCTCGACGACCGCGCGCGTGTGCTCGTTGATGATGCGAAAGACGTCGTGCAGCGGATGACCGAGCGCCTCGTCCTGGGTCCAACCGGTCAGGGTCTCGGCGACGCGATTCATGAAACTGACGCGGCCCTCGCGGTCCGAACTGATGACCGCGTCGCCGATGCTCGCAAGGGTCACGCGAAACCACTCGGACTGCTTGCGCAACTCTTCCTCGGCCCGACGGCGCGCCCGGAAGATGCTCTGCTCGTTCTGCAACGCCGCCGACCGGAGGCGCTCGTCCTCCGGATCGTGCGGGATCACCGTGCGTCTCCCACCGCCTTCGCGGCGAGCGCCGTGCCGAGCACGCGAGCCCTGATCTTGGCGAACGCCGTCTCGCGGGGCGTGGACGAGTCGTCGCAGAACGGCGCGAATCCGCAGTCATCGGTGGTCCCGAGCTGGTTGAGCGGGATGTACTCAACCGCTTCGAGCACCCGATCGCGCACTTCCTCCGCCGTTTCGATGCGTGGGTCGATCGGCGCGACGACGCCGACGAACACGCGTTGGCCCGGCTTCAGCAGTCCGCGGATGAGGCGAAGCACACGAGGGCGGTCGCCCTCGCCGGCGAGGGCGACGTAGAAATTGCCGACGTTGAGTTCGAAGAGGTTTGGCAGCATGCTCGCGTAATCCACGTCCGCGCTGTGCGTCGAGTCGCGGTCGCCGCCGGGGCAGGTATGCACGCCGATGCGCTGGCGCTCGCGCGGCGAGAACCTCGCGAGAGCAAGATTGTTGAGGTCGACGAAACTGTCGAGCAACCGACCCGAGGGATCGATCTTCACCGCAAGGCGCGCCTCGGTGAAGTCGATCTGCACCGCATGCGCGCCCTTCGCGAGGCACGCGCGTACTTCCTTTTCGTGCTCGTTCAGCAGATCGGCGATGAACGCCTCGCGCGTGTAGCCCGCGATCGGCTCGGGCGGATACATCAGACTCAATGCCGAAGGGGAGATCACCGCCTGCTTGATCGGCGTCTTGGTGTACCGCGCGGCGCGCTCCAGGTAGGTGTCCGCGTAGCGGGCGTAGCGGAAAGGGCCTCTGGTCAGGCGCAACATGCGCCGCACGTGCCCCGCGGCGAATGGAATCTTGAAGCCGTCGGGCGCGGTGTTGGCGAGTCCGTGCACCGAATAGGTCCAGAAGTTGTGGTACTTGCGCTGCTCGCCGTCGGAGATGACCGGGGAGCCCGTTGCCTCGAATTGAGCGATGGTGTCTCTCGTCGCCGCTTCGTACAGCTCCTCGAGGCGGGGGTCGTCAGCGCCAAGGACACCAATCTGTGCGAGCAGGCCCGGTGGTCGCGGAATGCTGCCGATCGGCTCTGTGGGGATGGTGAGGGTCATCGTGTGTGCGCGGGTGGTCGGACCGCGGGATGTGCCGGCCAATCGACGGTGAGTTTCCGCCGGGTCCGGGGTGCAGTCAAGGTCACGTCAAAGTCGCAGCGCCGCCCGTGGGATGTTTCATTCGCGCGGGCCTGAGGACACCGTGATGAGGCTGGCGCGGGGGCAAATGGAGGCGTGAAGCCGGTGGCGACGCCAGAAACGGCATGGCGTGGGCGGACCGCTCGCGGTGCGCAGCCCAGGTGGTGCGCAGCGATGTCGGTGTCGCGGCCGGCAACGACGATGTCAGGCGCAGACGGCGACGGCGCGAGCCGGTCCGCAGAGTCGGGCGAAGGCGCGGTGGCTCTTCTGGCAGCACCTTCGGTTGGCGCTGGCGATGTTCGTCTCGCCGTGGATGCGGTGTATGGCGATGGCGATGTTGCGAAGGCTGGCCGTCACGCGCGGGCCGGAGCCGGTGCGGATGCGAGATCCATCCTCGCCGTAGGTGACGTCGCGCACGTAGTGGAGTTGGTTCTCGATGCGCCAATGGCCGCGCAGCATGCGAGCCAGGTCCTTTGGTTTCGCCTGTTGGCGCGAGAGGCTGGTGATGGCGAACACCACGTCGGGTTCGCGCGTAGGAAATCCAAGCTGCGTCCCAACCCACGGAGACCCTCCGCGCCACGTAGTTCCGCGCGCGACTCGGCATGAAATCGCATCCTGATGCCCGCGGCCCACAGCCGTTGCCTCGGAATTCCAGACGCTGCACACACGGGCGCCCCGCCGCGACCCGCTCGCCGGTCACCGAAGGCGGATGTGAAACAGTTACTGATGAGGGTTGTCGTCGAATAGAGAGGAATGCCAGCAGCGGCTGGTAGCCGGGTGTCGTAGTGACCCGAACGCCTGCGCGAACCCTTGCACGGCAGGAGCGACAGCTTTGGCCGAGCTCCGCGGGCGCCGCGTCGTTGCGCCAGCGCTTCACCGCCGCCACACTGCGCGACTCCCATGAGCGAGCCAAACGCAGCCAGCAAGCCCTACCCCGAAGTCAGCGCGCAAGCGAACTTCCCCGCGATCGAGCTCGAGATGTTGGCGCGCTGGCAGGAACAGAACACGTTCCGTCGCTCGGTCGAGAACCGCCGCGAGGGTGCCGACGAATACGTCTTCTTCGACGGGCCACCGTTCGCCAACGGCTTGCCGCACTACGGCCACCTGCTGACGGGCTTCGTCAAGGACGTCGTGCCGCGCTATCAGACCATGCGCGGTCGGCGCGTCGAACGCCGCTTTGGTTGGGACTGCCACGGGCTGCCGGCCGAGATGGAGGCCGAGAAGGAACTGAAGGTGTCGGGCCGCGAGATGATCACGGCGTTTGGCATCGACAAGTACAACGACGCGTGTCGACGCAGCGTGCAGAAGTACACCGGCGAGTGGCGCAGCTACGTGACGCGACAGGCGCGCTGGGTCGACTTTGACAACGACTACAAGACGATGGACCTCTCCTACATGGAGAGCGTGTTGTGGGCGTTCCAGCAGTTGCATCAGAAGGGCCTCGTCTACGAAGGGCACCGCGTGATGCCGTACTCGTGGGCGATGCAGACGCCGGTCAGCAACCACGAGACGCGCATCGACGACGCGACGCGGCCGCGGCAGGATCCGGCGGTCACGGTGGCGTTCACACTGCACGCGAAGGTGGGGGATCCAGGTCCGTTGCGCGTGCTGGTCTGGACGACGACGCCGTGGACGCTGCCGAGCAACCTGGCGCTCGCGGTCGGTCCCGACATCGACTACGCGATTGTGCAGAAGGATGACGTGCGCTACGTGATGGGCGCGGCAACCGTCGCCAACTATGCGAAGGAACTCGAGGGCTTCGACACGGTTGCTTCGATCAAGGGCAAGGACCTCGTCGGTCGCACCTACGAGCCGCTGTTCCCTTACTTCAAGGACCACAGCAACAGCTTCCGCGTGCTGGCGGGCGACTTCGTCGACACCGCTGAAGGCACTGGCGTCGTGCACATGGCGCCCGGCTTTGGCGAGGATGACCAGAAGGTCTGCGAAGCGAACGGCATCGAACTCGTCTGCCCGGTTGACGACCGCGGCCAATACACGCACGAAGTGCCCGACTGGGAAGGCATGCTCGTCTTCGATGCCAACAAACCGATCATCAAGGTGCTCAAGGACCGCGGCGTGCTGCTGCGCCACGTCACCTACGAACACAACTACCCACACTGCTGGCGCACGCGCGAACCGCTGATCTACAAGGCGATCGCCGGCGCGTGGTTCGTCAAGGTCACGGCGATCAAGGATCGCATGCTGCTGCACAACCAGCAGATCCGCTGGATCCCCGACCACGTCAAGGACGGCCAGTTTGGCAAGTGGCTCGAGAACGCGCGCGATTGGTCGATCTCGCGCAACCGCTTCTGGGGCGCGCCGATCCCGGTCTGGAAGAGCGACGACCCGAAGTATCCGCGTGTCGACGTGTACGGATCAGTCGCCGAGCTCGAGCGCGACTTCGCTGTGAAGGTCACCGACCTGCACCGACCGTTCGTCGACGAGTTGACGCGGCCCAATCCCGACGACCCGACCGGCAAGTCCACGATGCGGCGCGTGCCCGAAGTGCTCGACTGCTGGTTCGAGTCGGGCTCGATGCCGTTTGCGCAGGTGCACTACCCGTTCGAGAACAAGCAGTGGTTCGAGCAGCACTTCCCGGCCGACTTCATCGTCGAGTACGTCGCGCAGACGCGCGGCTGGTTCTACACGATGGTGGTGCTGGCGACGGCGCTGTTCGACAAGCCGCCGTTCGAGAACGTCATCTGCCACGGCGTCGTGCTCGACGAAAACGGTCTCAAGCTGTCGAAGTCGCTGCGCAACTATCCGGACCCCGAGGAGATGTTCCGCACGGTCGGGGCCGACGCGTTGCGCTGGTTCCTCATGAGTTCGCCGGTGCTGCGCGGCGGCGACCTCCAGATCGCAAAGGACGGCAAGCAGATCCACGAGGTCGTGCGCCTCGTGCTCAATCCGATCTGGAACGCCTACTACTTCTTCACTCTCTACGCCAATACCGATGGCGTGCAGGCGCGTGAGCGAAGCGACCAGAAGAACGTGCTCGATCGCTACGCGCTCGGCAAGACGCGCGCGATGGTGCAGGGCGTGCAGCAGAGCATGGACGCCTACGACCTCGCGGGCGCTTGCCAGTTCGTGAAGGACTACCTCGACGCGCTCAACAATTGGTACATCCGGCGCAGTCGGCCACGCTTCTGGGGCGAGACGGGGGCTGCGGATCGGCAGGATGCCTACGACACGCTCTTTACGTGCCTGAGCTTGCTGTGCCGCGCGGCGGCGCCGTTCTTGCCGCTGCTCTGCGAGAAGGTCTACACGGGGCTCACGGGTGGCGAATCGGTGCACCTGGCCGATTGGCCCGACGTGTCAAAGCTGCCCGACGATGCGCAGCTGACGGCGCAGATGGACCGCATCCGCGACGCTTGTTCGGTCGGTCTCTCGTTGCGCGAGG